>JBDSIO010000206.1:0-4062 GCA_039917895.1 Fibrobacteria bacterium
GAGATGTGCTGCTGCAGGTGGTTTTCCACGCGCAATTGGCCCAGGAAACCGGCGACTTCGATTTCGCCCAGGTCGTCCACGGCATCAGCGAAAAACTGGTGCGCCGGCACCCGCATGTTTTCGGCGAACTTAAACTGGATGGGGCCGAAGCGGTCGAGGCGAAGTGGGACGAATTGAAGAAGGCGGAGAAGGCTGAGAAAGCTGAGGCTGGAGATTCACAGAGTGCGGACGCGTCGGGCACAGAACCCGCGAGTACCCCCGGAAACAACGTCCCGGCCAAGGAAAGTGGACTCGGTGGCATGCCTCGGCATCTCCCCGCCCTGCTCAAGGCCGACAAACTCCAGAAACGCGCCGGCCTATCCGGCTTCGATTGGCCCGATTATAAAGGGCCGATGGAAAAAATCCGGGAAGAATTGGAGGAGTTCCGGATGGAAGTCGAAGCCCCTGGCGGAAAACCCGACGGTGACCGGCTGGAAAGCGAATTCGGCGATCTGCTTTTCGCCGCCGTGAATCTGGGAAGGTTCTTCAAACTCGATCCGGAAAAAGCGCTAGCAAGAGCCAATCGCAAGTTTGTGGATCGGTATGTGGGGATGGAAAGACTCGCAGAGGCCGACGGAGTGGATTTCGCAGCTCTGAGTCTCGAAGAGAAAGAGGCTTTTTGGGTGAGGGTGAAGCGGGAAAAGGCTTAGGAGCGGATGGTTTCAACCCCACTGCTGACGCAAATCCACTCTGCTTAAATCGCTTTTCTCACCGAATAATCAGATTATTCACGATCAGTCCACCGAAAAACACGATCAGATACCCGAACCACAGGAACATCAGGGGATAGTTGAAGACTTTGTCTTCCATCCGGTGGCTGCCCTTGGGTTTCTTCCGGATATCGACCACATTTCGGCGCAATTGCTTTACCGAAAGCCATAAACCGCCCAGTCCCACTATCAGGATGAGAATCAGCTTCATCAGGTGGGTCTCCTTGGCCCGGCAACCTTGCCGTCCGGCCAGCCTATGGCTTGCCGCTGGCGCAATAAATTACTTAATTTTTCACCTCGTAGTGGTTTTCCACTTCCTCCTTCTTCACGATTTCCGAAACCTAGGGGGCGGGGAACCCGGCCCGAGTCACATCGTTGTATGGCGGGGACTTGGAGCGTTTTAGCTAGTTTGGTCGCAGGAGCATCGGTTGGATCAGGTACAGAACATCACGCAACTCGCGGCCAAGGTCGCCGAGTCCGCAGGCTTGGACCTGGTGGACGTGGAGATTTTCCGCGCCGGCAAACGGCGCGTGCTCCGCGTGTATATCGGCAAACGCGACGGCGTGAATGTCGATGACTGCGCCAAGGTGAGCCGCGATCTGGGCACGCTGCTGGACGCGGACAACGTGATGCAGGACGAGAATTACATCCTCGAGGTCTCATCGCCCGGCCTGGACCGGCCCTTCAAGACCCTCAAGGACTACCGCCGCAACCTGGGGCGCTTCGTGCGCGTCTCCACGCGGGAAACGGTCGAAGGCTTCGGCAAGAAGAAGATCATGGTCGGCAAACTGGAGGGCGTCGATGAGGCGTCCATCACCTTGGATACGGACGGGACCGCCCGGCCCATTCCCCTCGACCTGATCCTTCAGGCCAAGGTGGATGTGAGACTTACTTAAGCAGCGTACTGGAGAATTAGATGGCAGCTGAGATTTTTGAAAGCCTGAACCTTATCGCCAAGACCAAGAATCTGGGCCAGGAGGTGGTTGTGTCCACTCTCCAGCAGAGCCTGATCAACGCGGCCAAAAAGTACCTGAACCTGGCCAAGAACATCGAAGCCGAAATCGACAAGGACTCGGGGGAAATCCACGTGTTCCTGCGCGTCAACATCGTCGAGGATTATCCCGACGTCGACCCGGCCCTTACGCCGGAAGAAGTCGCCGCCTTCGACGAGAAGTACATGCTCATCGGCGAAGCCTCCGAGTACAACGAAGACGCCGTCGCCGGCGATTACCTGGAAATGGAAATCCCCATTGAGAACTTCGGCCGCGCCGCCATCCAGAGCGCCAAGCAGATCCTGCTGCAAAAGGTCCGCGACGCGGAACGGGACAAGATTTTCGAAGACTACCAGCACCGCATCGGCACCTTGGTGTCCGGCACCGTGCAGCAGGTCGACCGCGGCAACATCCTGGTCAACCTGGGCAAGACGGAAGGCATCATTCCCCTCAAGGAGCAGATCCGCAAGGAGCGCTACCGCCAAGGCGACACCATCCGCGCCTACATCGCCAACGTTTCGACCAACACCAAGGGCCCGCAGATCCTGCTCTCGCGCACCCATCCGGATTTCCTGGCCGAGCTGTTCAAGCTCGAAGTGCCGGAAATCTACGACACCATCGTGACCATCAAGGCCGTATCCCGCGACCCGGGCTACCGCGCCAAGATCGCCGTGAGCACCAAGGACGATCGCATCGACCCCGTGGGCGCTTGCGTGGGCATGAAGGGCAACCGCGTGCAGGCCATCGTGCGCGAACTGTCCAACGAGCGCATCGACATCATCCATTGGAGCGATGACCCGCATACCTATATCCGGCGCGCGCTTTCGCCCGCCAACATCAAGCAGATCACCGATATCGGCGACGGCCGCGTGGTCGTGATCGTCGGCGACGAGGATCTGTCCCAGGCCATCGGCCGCGGCGGGCAGAACGTGCGTCTCGCCTCCAAGCTCATCGGCAAGGAGCTGGACATCTATGGCCAGACCGAGTTCGGCAACATGCCACCCGAAGAGAAGGAACTGCTGCTCAAGGCCCGCGAAGGCGTGAAGGTCCCGGGCGCCGGCGAACCGATCGCCGTGGCCGCCGCGCCCAGCAAGTTCTCGGAATTGGAATCGCTGTTCGCGAAGAAGAAGCCCGACGAAGAAGTCTAGGTTGAAGCCCTTGAAAGTGAGGAAGCGTAGGGTTTGCGCAAGCAAACCCGTAGCGACGAGCCGGCAAGATAGTGAAAGCGAGGAGCGGGGAGTTCGCGTATTGAACTCTTCAGCGACGAGCCAAACTAAGGAAAAGTGAAGCGAGGAGCGGGGAGTTCGCGTAGCGAACTCCATAGCGACGAGCCAAACTGGGAATACGTAGGGCGCGAGCCCAGAGTGGAAACGAAATTATGACCGATGTGAACAAGAAAAGAGTCTCTTCCCTCGCCAAGACCTATGAGATCTCCAGCGATCTGATGGTGAAGCTTCTCAAAGACGTGGGCGTGGAAGTGAAGTCTTCCGCCGCGATGATCGACCAGCCTTCCTTCCTGAAGGTTAAGCCGCTCATCGTGGCCGAGAAGGATCGGATCGAAAAGGACGCTCTCATCAAGGCCGGGAAGAAAATCCCCATGAAGGCCGTGTTGAAGAAGACTCCCCCCGTTCCGCCTCCTGCTCCTCCCGTACCCGCCGCTCGACTCGAGCGGACGGCCGTCGTCCAGCCGGCGCCCATCGCCGTCGCGCCCGTGGAGGCCCCTCGCTATGAGGAGCGTCCTCTCCGCGTCGAAACGCCTGCCCACGTCGAAGCGCGCGTGGAAACCCCCGCGGCCCGTCCGGTCGAAGCGCCAGCATCGCCCGCGGCGCATTCGGCCCCGGTGGTCGAAGCCCGGCCGATCCATGTCGAGCCCGTGATCGAACGCAAGGTGGAAGCCGCCCCTTCGGCCGTCGCCGCCGCCTCGCCGGTTGCGTCCGTGGCCAAGGTCGAAACCGCTGCCGCGGCCCCGGCGGAAGCGACCAAGCCTCCGACCATCAACACTCCCGCGGACGCTGAGGCCAAGGCCCGCAGTCTCCATGCGGAACTCAAGGTTTCCGTCGAGAAGCCCGACGCGAATCTCATGGCCCGCATAGCCAAGGCGAAAGCCGAAAGCATGGCGCGCGCGCGCAGCCGCGAAGAACGGCATCTGGGTTATTCCGGCAGCCTCAACCGCCAGGCCGGCGGAGGCTATCCGCAACAGGGCGGCGGCGGTTACCAGGGTGGATACAATCGCGGACCCGGCGGTCCCGGAGGCCCTGGCGGTCCCGGCGGCGGCGGCTATCAGGGCGGATATAATCGCGGTCCCCGCGGTCCCGGAGGCC
>JBDSIO010000207.1:0-6033 GCA_039917895.1 Fibrobacteria bacterium
CCGCGACGATCAATTTGAAAAGCTGGGAGCGGTAGCCGCCGCCGTCCGAGGATTTGACGCCCTCCGTGATGGAATCGCCGAATGGCAGGATCTTGCAGGGAGAGCCGTTGGTCGGGCACGGATTGTATACGGTCGTCGCATCGGAAAGGGTTACGTTTACCGTGGTATCGTAGGCGGAAAGACCGATCTTTTTCGGCGTATAGCCTACGGCCGATATATTGAGCGTATCGACAGCGGCCGCCAATTTCGCCAGCATCCCGCCTGCCGACCGAGGACTCGCAATCGTGAAATCCCCCTCAGAGATGACATGCTGCGATGGAAAGTAACGGAAGCTCCGGACGAGCGGACCAATCGATGCCTGAACGATCAGGATTTTATCGGAATGGGCGTCCGACGCGATATTCGTCGCGATATTCAAATCGATATTCAAATGGTAGGTGCCGGGTTGCGCCTTCGGCAGCAAGTCCTTGCTCAGAAGGTTGCCTTTCACATCGAAGACCTCAATCTTCACTGGGGATGGTTTGTCCAGCGTGAATTCCAGTACGCCTTTATCCAGCTTTATGCTTTCCCTTTCCGTGCGGGTCGCGGATAGGGATCGGTTCGACAAAACGGCCTTGTTGATGGAAAAAGCTCCATCCGATCCCGTCGTATCCCTTATGCCCAGTTTCACCAATTCCACCACCGCTTTGGCAACTGGCTGGCCGGAGCCATTGGAAACCACCCCGCGCAGATTGATGGTTTGCGCGTGCAGGGAAGATCCGAAAACGACACTCAGTCCAAAAGCGAAAATCCGGTTCATTGTCGTGATCCAAGGAAGGGTTTTTTGTTCTGCATTAATGTAGCCCGGCCCCTCCCACCCCGCATTGGGAATAAGGGCAGCAACGTCCGTGAAGTAATAGAAAAACAGACGAAGGACATAAAATTCCTAAAGTATCCCTTCGTGATTACGGCCGATCGGCACGCTTATCTTGTGCTCCATGTCGTATGTCCAGACTCTTTGTCCCTCGCGGAATCCTGCCGAGGGCGTCGGAGAAACCGGTTTCACCCGCCAGTGTTCCTTTACGGGGTGACAGGATCATTCCGGTCCATGCGGGAAGGGTTCCGTTCCTCGAGGCAGGCTCAGCAGCGATCCGCATTCCAGTACTGCCGCCCTGGTAGACAAGGTCCATGGCGGCCGCGGCATAACGCTTCCCCAAGGTGATCTGCGCCGGTCGATCGAAGTGCAAGTTGTCTCCACGATCGTCCAGACCGTCGCTCTTCACCACCAGGGAATGGGATAGCCGTTCCGTCAGCTTCAGGAGTCGGGTGTTGAAGGCGGCGTGGCTGGAGTTGAACTGCCCGATCTGCCCGGCGATGACGGGCAGGGCGGTATCCCCCAGGTCCTTCCTCAGGGATTCCATCAATGCCACGAGCTTGTCCAAGTAGGCCGCATCGGTCTTATCGGTTTCGCCTTGATGCCAGAGGATGCCCTTCAGCTTTCCCGCCTTCGCGCCCTGGCGCGCTCGTGTGAGTGCGTCCTTGTAGTATTGCGTGCCTTTGGCCCAGGCGACGATCGAGGAGCCACCTCGGGCATTCACCACCAGGCCGAGTTCCGTTCCGGGCCGGAGGCGGCGCATCTCCGTGGTGAACCCGAATCCCGGGCCCACCTGGTTGGCGGAGGAACCGGCTTCCAAGGTCGAATAGCGGTTGAGGGGGTTGAGAGCCGGTTCCCAGGTCAGGCTGTCCTTGAACAGCCAGGTTCCGGGGATGGGTGTGACGAGGTCGGATGCGATCATGACGCCGCGGCCCGACATATTGGACTGCCCGATGAGCAGGAAAACGTCCAGATTCTTCTGCGCCGCGGCTTGGAAGGCCCCGGCCAGCGGAAGGCATACCAACAGGAAATGCGACCAGCGGAGACTAATCAAGTCCCGACCGGATCCCTTCATTTTGGCAACAGGTTCTTGATGCCGTCGTACCAGATTCCAGCCACGTAGGCATACCCCTGGTCGTTCGGATGCATGGTGCTTTTGCCAAGGCCGGACAGGGGCATTTTGCTTAAATCGACCCCGATGATGTGCCGGCCCTTGGCGACATGCGCCTGGATGATTCCCGGCATCTTGCTGTTGAACGCAGCCTGGGCCGCGTTGGCTGAGGCCACCTGGGCGGCAGTGTGCCCATTGTTCGAGGTGCCGATTGGCGTCATTTGCGCGAGCACGATAAGTGCATTGGGCGCGTTCTGCGCGACCTTCTCGAGCAACGCATCCAGACGATCGGCCATGGTGTCGCTTCCGCTGACGAACACGTCATTGGCCCCGATCAAAAGAAGGATGATGTGCGGACCGTCGTTCAAGGCGGGGCTGGGTATCAGCGAGTAGATACCCGAGCCGCCGGAACTGCCTATTCTCCAGCCGGAATGGCCTTCGTGCGCACGCGGAAAGGTTGCGCCTGACACCGTTGTCGGTCCCTTGGTCAGGGACCCGACGAAGGTGACCTTCTGGTTGGCCGCGACGATTAATTTGAAAAGCTGGGTGCGGTAGCCGGAGCCGTCCGTGGAATTGACACCCTCGGTGATGGAATCCCCGAACGGCAGGATCTTGCAGGGATTGCCGTTGGTCGGGCACGGTTTGTACACGGTTGTCGCGTCGGGATCCAGGGTTACGTTTACGGTCGTATCGTACGCGGACAGGCTGAGTTTTTTCGGCGCATAGCCGATTGCGGTGACATTGAGGGTATCGACCGCCGCCGCTATTTTCGCGAGCATCCCGCCCGCCGCTCGAGGGCTGGCAATCGTGAAATCCCCCTCGGAGATGGCTTTCCGGGATGAGTTGTAACGAAAGCTCCGCACCATCGGGCCAATCGATGCCTGGACGATCAGCATCTGATTGGTATAGGGGAGGTTCGCGATATTCACATGATAGACGCCAGGTTGCGCATTCGGCAACGACTCGTTTTTCTGGTTGTTCCCTTTCATATCGAACACTTCGATCTTAACGGGAGAGGGCTCGCTCACGCTCAATTCCAGGATGCCTTGGTTAAGCCTGATGCTTTCCCTTGGCGCTGCCGCCAGGGATCGGTTCGATACGCCAGGTTTGATGAGGGAGTAATCCCCATTCGCTGCCGTCGTATCTTTAACGCCCAGCTTCACCAATTCCACCAGGGCATTGGCCACCGGCTGGCCGGCGGCATTGGAAACCCGTCCGCGCACATTGATGGTTTGCGCATGAAGGGCGGATCCGAAAGCAACGACTAATCCCAAAGAAAAAATCCACTTCATGTTAATCCGCTTGTTGGTAGTTTCCAAATGGAATGGTTTTAGCGCTTTAATTTAACCCTCACCACGGCTATAGCCTCAGCCTGAAAGACTCTCCGAATAAGACGCCATTGAGGGAAAGTTTCGCGCCGTATACGCCCGACCCGATTTTCGGCAGATCGACATGGTATCCATCATCGGCGTGCATCGCCGTGACTACGGCGCGCCGCCCGCCTTGATAGTCGTACAGGGAAAGTTCGAGTTTCCCCGCCAATCCCGCCGGCAATGAAAAGCGGAGTTTACCCTGCGCGTTCGAAAGTGCGACTTTGCCCGCGATACCGCCGGGAGCAGAGTGCAACGCGACCACGCCGCTGCTGCTCAAGACGATATCGCTCCCATCGGGGATCGCATCGAACATTATCATCCGCTTGGAGTTGACGGTGAGGAGGGAGTCCTTCAAGGCGCGACCGTTTTGCGAAGCGAAACAGGTATTCCATCCGTCGGGCAAAGGGCGTTGGAAGCTCAGCGGCACGTTATAGGGCGTATTCGGCAGCGTGATGGTCGCTTTGAGCACAAGCGAATCCTTCGTGCTCCGGACTTGTTTCAGCGTGAGGGTTTGGCGTTCCCGGATATAGCGCGCGACATCGGCGAAGGTGGCGATCCAAATCTGGTTTTCCTTGGTCCTCAGGAAATCGAAATGCTCCTTAAGCATCGAGGATTTGACCGGAGTATATCCCCCCGCATCGATGCCGTGTATCAGGTAGGTGGTCCACGCCTTTTTGCTGATGGCCGATTCCACGTTGCTGTTCAAAGAAGACGCGGCGACGTCATTGGACCAACTAAAGCTGCTGAGCCCCATGAAATTCGCCGGATCGGCAGGCTCAAAGCGTTTGTCGCATTTACGCGCCGCCAGGTAATACTTGGCCACGGCCGCATCGTTACCCGCACTACAAAAAGGATAGGCCATAGTGAGAACCTTCTGCGTAGGGATTTCCCTTTCCAGGGTGTCTTTGCAGTCCTTCAATTCTTTCTCTTGCTCGGTAACGCTTAAGTCTCCCAGGTGGGGGTGGGTGACGGTGTGGCTGGCTATTTCATGGCCCGAGGCGGCGGCCTTACGGATGTCGTCCCAGGGGATATTGAATCTTTTCCGGTTACCCATATCGACGAAATAGGTGGCTTTGTATCCGTATTGGTTGAGGAGGTTGAGCAAAGTGGTGTACTGGTTGGGGAGGCCATCGTCGAAGGTCATGGACAAGGCTGCAGGGCGGAACCCCTGCCAGGTACCAACCGTGTAAGGGGTGTCCACCACGGCAGCGGCCCGGGGAGCAGTAGGGCAGATACAAATGGCCGCCAGGCACAGGAGGCTTTTTCCGAATTTCAGCATGCTTCCACCTTCTCTTGGTCGACCTTATAATGGTAACTCCAGATACCATTCCGTACCTTCAGGTTGCCATTCCGCTTTAATACCGGCTTTTGATATTTGGCTCCGGAATTCAAAGCCGGAGGGCCAATCTGCCGGAGATTGATTGTTCCGTCACATTCTCCGTGACTCTCCGTTGAACCTCAAATAATTCCGTTTACGCATGTAAACATCTGAGAAGTTCCCGAGCTGAATTCGCAGAATTCTCAATTTGAGTTTTGGAAGCGGAAGCGCCTAGCCCCACTGCCGGAGGCGGCGCCTTGGACGTCGCCACCGGGTTTGGAGGGCTTGAAATATCCGGGATGATCCCGGTTACGGGATAGCCACTTGGCGCTGGTAAGAGTCTCCGGCTCCGGAGCGCAGGGTCACAATATAAAGACCCGAGGCCCAGCCCGCGGTGGGGATTTCCAGGTTCGTACCGCCAGAACCGGACACATCGGCTACCAGGGCGCCGCGCGTATTGCGCACTTCGGCGCGCGCGATGGCTACACCAAACCTGGCGGCCAATTCCAGCCGTCCGGCCTGCGCGTGGAGGCGGAAGCCTGCTTCTCGCAATGCTGGAGCTTCCAGCTTTGTGACTTCCGGTTCGAAGATCCCGCTGGTGCTGATGTTATTTATTGTGTACCAGGTTTCCTTGGTCCAAAGGCTTATTCCCGAGGCGGAAGAGATGCCATTCAGCTTGATATTGTATACCCTGCCATTACCGCCGGTCGGGCCGTCCAAGGGTGACAAGGGAAGAAACACCGACTTCTTGTCCGGGGACAGTACTGGGGTGCCTACCGACACTGTTTTGGTATCCACGCTCGAGCCGCCATAGGCACTGGTCGGGCTATAATGCCAGCTCTTGACAGCGTAGGCGGCGGCGGATACCGCCGCGGCATTGGGCTCATGCGTGAACTTGATTTCCAGGCCTGCCTTGCGCGAACGCACCGACACCATCTCGAAGACATCTGTGCCGTTGGGCTTGACCTTCTGCAGGCCGAAATCCTTCTTGTAAGCCCAGCTCGAGGCCCCTTGGCCGCACATGCCCACGTACAGGTATCCGTCTGGTCCCCAGATCAGGCGTTCGGGGCCCGCTTCCAGCCCGCCGGTGAACGCGAAGACCGAGCCTTGCCATTCCCCGTTCACCTTCTCGAGGAAGATGCGGCGGATGCCTCCATTGACCGCATCGCCCAGGAGCATCTGGCCCACGAAGCGATCGCCGGCGAGATCCCCTTTGCGGATGAGCAGGGGAGTTGAGGGCGCCTGGGCGAGGTCGCCCTGGGGCAAGTACACAGCGGGGGGATATTCCTTCTGGCTGTCCCAGGCCTCAACGGGGTCATGTTTGAAACCGTAGAAACGGCCTTTGCGGATATTGATGAGCTTGTTGGCGGGGAGATAG
>JBDSIO010000208.1:0-5482 GCA_039917895.1 Fibrobacteria bacterium
GGTTCCGCCGCGGTGCCGCTCAAATCCCATCTCACCCATTACGGGCCCTGGAAAGATTTGGACATTCCCATGTTCCGGCGCTTTAGCATGGTGACCCTGCAACCCGGAATGTACTCCGGCTCTTCCACGGAGTCCCAGGCCATTGCCCAGATCCGTTCCCAGGGCGCCCTGGTGCTCCTGTACATCTCCCTCGGTGAGGATGCGAATACCTATAACAATGCCGCCCCGGCCAAGGGCGACGGGCGCGGGCCGGTGCACTGGAGTCCCGCCGGCCTGGTCTACGGAAACAAGGGCATCGCCTCGTATTACCTGGACGAATGGAACGTCCTGGGCCGTGATGAGGATTCGGTGAACAAAGTCCCGGACGGATTGCCGGATCGCCAGGGGGATTGGGGCTCCTGCTACGTGAACGCGGGCGACAGCGACTGGCAACGCAAGATCCTGGAACAAGCCGCGCGACTGATGGCCTTGGGGGCGGACGGCCTCTTCATGGACACGCCGGAAACCGCCAACCCATGGAATGGCTATGGTTGGACGGCCCCGGGCATGCGCGACCTGATCAGGAGGCTGCGGGAGGCCCATGCCGGCAAATACCTGGCCCTCAACCGGGGTCTGTTCTTCTTCGATCCCGATTACCCCGTTCAATACGCCGTCAATCCGCGCAAGTACCTGGACGCGGTGGTGTTCGAATCCTACTATACCGGCAGCGATTATACCGTGGAGTCGGGAGGGAACGGTTCCTGGCGCGCCAATCCCTATTTCCTGACGAACAAATACATCTCCGGTCCCCGCCTCAACGCCGAACTCGGACGCTACGACAGCTTCGGCTCGATACTGCATATCGATTACGCCGCGGACCCGGTTGGCATCGCCCAAACCGATCCAGTCTTCTATCAACGGGTGCTGCAGGAGGCCGTGGTGGAACAGGGATGGATCCCGCAAATCGCCAACCGGCTCCTCAGCCTGGCTCCCACCACCGTAATCGATCATCCCTCTCCCGCCGATCGGGCGGCGCCCAAATGGCAGAACACTTCCGTGAGCGGCGTGGACGCCGAGAAAACCCCTTCCCCCCGCCCGGGCCTGCTAAAAGCCATCCCAGGTAACGGTAAAGTTACCCTGCGCTGGGACGTGGCCGCGGATCAAACCCGTCCGGTGCGGTACAATATCTATTACGGCAAAAGCGCCAACCCGGACTTCTCCACCCGCGCCGCTCTAGCCGCAGTCAAGGCCGAAGTGGGCGCGGATTATACCGTGCGCGCCTCAAGCGGCGCCAATGATGGTTGCCCCTATGAATTCACTGTTACGGGCCTCGCCAACAATGCCCTGTACCGTTTCGCCGTGCGCGCCGAAGACGCCACCTCCGGAGTCCAACCCGCGACCGCAGACGGGCGCACCGGGCCCGCAGGCGGCCTGGAAGAGACCAATACCGTGGTCCTTTCCGCCATCCCGCGCGATTCTTCCATCTACCCCATCGTCATCGACGGCGCCTTCTCCGACTGGGACAAGGTCCCAGCCTATTCGGACAGCGCGGGAGAAGGCGGGACTCCGGATCTGCTTTCCATGCGCGTGACAGACGATTCGGCCGGACTGTACCTGCTGCTGGAAACCGCAGGCGCGGCCGATGCCGCCAAGCTCGCCGTGCTCCTCAACTCCGACTCCCGTAGCCATACCGGAGATCCTACCATCATCGGGACCGGCTTCCGGGGGGCCGAATACAAATGGGAGAACGGCGCCCTATACCGGTTCCAACCCTGGGAATGGATCCAGGTCGCATCTGCCGAGGTGCGGCATCGCGCCGTCGGGAACCGCCTGGAAATCCGCATCGGAAAAAAGGCCATCGGCGGGGAAAAAGCCGGAGGCCTGAACCTGCTGGCGCAATCGGTGGATAAGAAGGACTATTTCCCGGATTACGGCGTGGCCGGCCTCGCCTATGCCTACACGCGGGGAGCCGGCGGCGCGAACGGGATAAAGTCCCCGGGTAACCGGGGTGTAACGGTACCCGCGATCCGGATCACGGCGCTGGGAAGCGCATACCTAATCACCTTGGCCGATCCGCGGGCAAAAGCGGATATCCTGATCCGGGATTTGCAGGGACGCCTCGTTGAGGAAGCCCTCGGGATCACCGGCGGGCGCTTCGTATGGTCCCCTCCCGCGCGCGGGCCGGGTCTCTACATCATCACGGTCCGGACGGCCGGTTCCATCGTTTACGGAAAAATCGCCAGAGGTTTGTGAAACCGTCGTCCCTTCAGCCCCACCGCCATTTTGGAGGGACTTGGAATGCACGCTGTCCATCCCCTCTTTTCGCATCAAAAATTGGCCATCCCCTTGCATTTTCCTCCCAGGGTTAACGGCATGGTCTGGCGCTATTACATTGGGAAGTACCACGACGCGGCCAACGGGGCCGGGGGGTGAAGGGAGACAGTCATGCGCTTCAAAGGAAAGGACTGGTACGACCGCGGGCGCCCAAGAGGATCCGTTATGCGAATTGTGGTTCTGATTTGCGTTGCGGCGCTGACCGTCCGTTGCCAGGCCTCGCCCTCAAGTCCGGCGGACATGGTTTCGGATTTCAAATACCAAGGCGAATATATCGGGAAGGATGATAGCTCAGGCCAGAGCTTGGGCGCACAAGTCGTAGCCAAGGGGAACGGCGGTTTCACCGTGGCGTTCCTTTTGGGCGGTCTCCCAGGAATGGGCTGGGATACCACCAGCCGCACCGAGCAAGTGGGAACGCAGCAAGCCAATGAAGTCCGCTTCCAGCCCTCCGATTCGGCCAAGGATTATACTGCCGCCGTTTCCGCCGATGGGTCAACCATCAGCGGCAAGACTCCCAAAGGTGAGCCTTTCACCCTTAGCAAAGTGGTTCGTCGGAGCCCTACCCTCGACTCCCTTCCTCCTCCCGGCCCCAATACCGTTATCCTATTCAACGGAACCGCCCTATCTGCCTTTGTAAGCGGCTCAGCGATTATGGATAGCGGCTTTCTTCTCCCTACCGGTTCCGCGTCTTCCGGGGCGGTAACCCTAAAGTCCTTTGGCAGCTTCACCATGCACCTGGAATTTCAGGAGCCGTTTATGCCAACGGGTTCCGAGCAGGGACGCGGCAACAGCGGCGTGTACCTGCAAGGGCGATATGAGTTGCAGATCCTGGACTCCTTTGGACTGAATATCCTACGCAACGGTGAAGGCCCAGCCACCCAGGAATGCGGTGCGTTCTTCCAACAGGTCAGGCCCCGGCTGAACATGAGCTACCCACCCCTGTCCTGGCAGACCTACGATATCGAGTTCACCAAGGCGAAATTCGATGCCCAAGGAAATACGCAGGTGGAGCCGGCTGTCGTGACCATTCGGCTGAATGGGGTGCTAATCCATGAAAACCAGAAGCTGATCAACAGCACCTTGCTAGGCGACCCAGTAACCGCTGCCGATGGCCCTATCCGGTTTCAAGCGCATGGTGATCCGGTTCGGTACCGTAACATCTGGATTGTGGAAGCGAATGGCGTTTCGATCAACCCCATTCCCCGGAAAAAGATTGCAGGAAAATCCGGGTACCTGCGAAATGACGGTACCATGCCATCCATTACATCTTTAACCGGAAAAAGGGTATCTGGTGGATTCTCAAGCGGAGTCTATTTTTTCCAAGACATTGGAAGTCGCTCGACACTAATCCGGCAGGACTGAAGTCGGGAAACCGGTATTCCGGCTGAACACCACGGGGCATTTAGCGTTTACCTGCCCGTAAAAACATGGCAATGCCGGCGACCGAGGCCGCCAACCCGCCGACAATCAGCCAGATGGCCCGGTCCGTCGGAGAATCTGTAAATAGTCGTGAAACATCGGAGCTGAAGGATTGTGAAGCCTGCATCCCGTATACAATCAGACATCCGCCTGCGACGATCAGAACAATGGCCAGAATTCGATTCATCGGATCAGGTCCCGGGAATATGGTGCATGATGCCGAACAGGAACTTGACGTTCTTGGATTTCCACTCCTCGACCCCGCCGATTGGTTTTTCGAGGACGTCCGTGAAACCGTGACTATAGCGCACGCTACCGATCAAGTGCCAGTATAGGGCGAATCGGACTGTACCCCCAAAGCCGGCGTCCATCAGGAATTCGAAAGGCTTAACATCATCCTTATGCAGGGGGGTGCCCCCGGCGATATTGCCTTCCACGCTCATCGGGAACGCGAGATTCGGCCCTGCGAATATGAATAAGCGGTTATGGTCCCTGAATTGCCAGTTCCTGCGAGCGAGAACGGGGATTTCCAGGATCATCAAGTCAGGCTTATATCCGGCCCCGTTGGTGATGGACGGTCCCCGCCAAGCCAACATCGGCTCTAAGGCGAGACTGTAATTTCCGTGCTGTCCCCATTCGGCAATTAATCCAAAGGCGCCCCCGAGCCGTGACTCCGTCTCCACGCCTTCGAGTTCAGGAAAACTATTGACGGGACCAGCGACTACCCCCAACGCCCGGCCTCCCATCGAGGAGCCATGGGCTTGAATTCCAGCGAAGGAGCATCCGACGACCAGCGAGGCCATCATCAAACCGTTCCATATCATGTTCATTAGGGTGCCTTTCGAGCTGTAAGTGATACAGCTAAGTAAAGCACTAGGAATGCCAAGTGCAACTTTTTCCGTACCGATAAACGGGCACAGGTCAAATGGAGGAAAATCGGCCCCATGATAGTTGCCACTTCCCCGGAGGTTATCCTTTCGCCGGGAAGTAGTTGGTACTGCAGGGGGTGACGCCGGATGCACGTCCAACATCATCCGCCCTGCGACTACCGACTTCCTTCTGAATTTACCGGATCTGGAGGTACCAATATGCACCCGCCAGGATTCGACCCTGGGGCCGGCGTCCCATTGTCCAACAGTTTGGTGGCCGAGATTTGCCGTGTATCGTGGAAACGGAAGTCGGAGATATCGGCCAGCCTGAGGAACGTCGTCCAAGCCTTCTTGAAGTCCCCCAGGGGCACGTAGGCGCCTTTTTCCTCCCGATGGAACAGGAAAGCCGGGTTGTTCCAGCAGGGTCCTGAAATTGGGACCAGATCCGGGGGAATCGGCTTCCAGATAGGGGAACTCATTGCGGGTTGCCTCCATCAGCCTCCCGATTTCAGGATCCGTCAGAACACTATCCCGTGGAATGGTCTTCAGATTGGGAAAGCGGGCATTCGTGATGGGATTTTTCTCCAGGCATTCCATTCGGACGGCTAAGTTCAAAGCCGCCTTGTCATCACGGCGGATATCCTTCTCGCGAGCCGCTGCCTGAAGCATGCCGCCAGACGGCAAATTTCAGGAATCAGGAGTTCCTTGTCCGCAGGAAAGATGGCAAGCGCCTTCCAACCAAGGAATAGTCCAGCCTATTCCGATGAAATTGAGGCCGGCCGCGCGTCGGAGAACGAGCGATAGTTCCCGTCACGCCGGACGATTGGGCATAGGTCCACGTGGGTGTCTCCCTGCGTACGGAAAGGCCCGTCGAATCCTTG
>JBDSIO010000209.1:0-14086 GCA_039917895.1 Fibrobacteria bacterium
CTGGCAGCCATGGTGGCGCCGCGCGAGGCCGCGGAAAACCTCAACCGCCTGCGCGCGGAAGGGGCCGAAGGCGCCTACGGATTCTATGAGGCGGTCGATTTCACCAAGGTGCGGCTGCAGGAAGGCGACCACGCCACGGTGGTGAAATCCTATTTCGCCCATCACCAGGGCATGATGCTGGTGGCGCTCGGTAACGTATTGCAGGGCGGACGCATGCAGGAACGCTTCCACGCGGAACCGATCATCCGCGCCGTGGACCCGCTGCTCCAGGAACGCATGCCCAGAGGCGTGGCGGTCACGCGTCCCAACGCGGACGAAGTGGATCGCCCCCTGCACGTTGAGACCCTGATGGAACCCGTGCTTCACCGGTTCAACACCCCGCACGAGACCATTCCCCGCACGCATATCCTCTCGAACGGGCGCTATACCGTGCTTTTGTCCGCGGCCGGTTCTGGGTTCAGCCGCTGGCAGAACCTGGCGGTCACACGCTGGCGCGAGGATGCGGTGCTGGACGCCTACGGCCAGTACTTCTACCTGCGGGACGTGGATACCGGCGAAACCTGGTCGGCCGGATACCAGCCCCTGTGCGTTGAAGCGGACGATTACGAAGCCATGTTCGCCGAGGACCGCGTTGAAATCACCCGCCGCGACGGCCAGATCTCAACCACCCTCGAGATAGTCATTTCCCCGGAGGACGACGCCGAGGTCCGCCGTGTCACCCTTGAGAACTTGGGCGATCGGGACCGGGAGATCGAAATCACCTCCTACTGCGAAGTGGTGATGGCGCCGCATGAGTCCGACGTCGCGCATCCCGCCTTCTCCAATCTCTTTGTGCAAACCGAGTTCATCCCCGGCCTGGGAGCCTTACTGGCTACCCGCCGGGCCCGCGCCTCCACCGAGACGCATTCCTGGGCTGCGCACGTTTCCGGCGTGGAGGGCGGCGCGGTGGGCGTCATCCAATACGAAACCGATCGCGCGCGATTCCTTGGCCGCGGACGCACGGTGCGCCGGCCGGTATCCGTCGTCGACGGCAAACCCTTGTCCAACACCACCGGGGCCGTTCTCGATCCGGTCTTCAGCCTGCGCAGACGCGTCAAGGTGCCGGGCAACGGCAAGATCAGGATTACCTTCGCCACCCTTGCGGCTCAGACCCGGGAACAGGCGCTGGCTTTGTCGGACAAATACCGGGAACCGGAATCCTTCGAACGCGTCGCCACCTTGGCCTGGACCCAGGCGCAGATCCAGTTGCGTCATCTGGGCATCGGACCGGATGAGGCGCGCATGTACCAAAGACTGGCGAACCGGCTCTTCTTCCCCGACCCTGCGCTCAGGCCCTCTCCGGATTTGCAAGCGCTCAACCGGAAGGGGCAGGACGCCCTTTGGGCCTACGGCATTTCCGGCGATTTGCCCATCATCTTCGCCAGCTTCGACGAGGCCGGGGATCGCAATCTGGCGCGCGATCTGCTCAAGGCCCACTCCTATTGGGAGATGAAGCGCCTGGACGTGGATCTGGTCCTGGTGAATGAAAACCCTTCCGAGTCCTATCTGCAACCGCAGCAGGATGAATTGGAAGGGCTTTTGCGCATGCGCCGGACCGATCAGGAGACCCGTGGCGGCGTATTTCTGCTGCGCAAGGATCGCATACCCTCCGAAGACCGGGTTCTCATGCTGGCGACGGCCCGGGCCGTGCTCGTGGGGCGGCGGGGAAGCCTTGCTGACCAGACCATGCGTATGCGGCGCGCGACCGTGCATGTCGCGCCTCCCAGCACTCGTCGTGAACCCGCCCCGGAGCGGCACGCTCCGCCTTTGCGTCCGCAATTGGAATTCTTCAACGGGCTGGGCGGTTTCGGCGCGGAAGGCAAGGAATACCATATCATCCTCGGAGAAGGCCAATGGACCCCGGCGCCATGGGTCAACGTGATCGCCAATCCGCACTTCGGATTCATCGCTTCGGAAGCGGGCTCGGGGTTCACCTGGGCCGGTAACAGCCGGGAGCGGAAATTGACGCCCTGGTCGAACGATCCCGTCGGCGACCCGCCGGGCGAAGCCGCCTACATCCGCGATCGCGATACCGGCTCCGTCTGGACCCCCACTGCGCTGCCGATCCGGGAAGCGGGCCGCCCCTACGTGGCCGTCCACGGCCAGGGCTATACCCGGTTCCTGCATTCATCGCACGGCATCCGACTGGAGCTTCTGCAATGGGTGCCCTGGGACGATCCGGTCAAGCTGTCCCGCCTTACCATCGAGAACCTGTCCCCCCAAACCCGTCATCTGGACGTTACCTTCTACGCGGAGTGGGTGCTGGGGCCCGCCCGGGGAATCTCCACCCAGCATGTGCAGACCTTCGTCGATCGCGGCACCGGAGCCCTGTTCGCCCGCAACGCCTGGGTTGCGGAATTCGCAAGCCAGGTCGCTTTCGCCGATCTGGAAGGCCGCCAGGATTCGTTCACTTGCGATCGTTCCGAATTCCTGGGCCGCAATGGGGATCGCGCGCGCCCCTCGGCGCTGGCGCGCGGCGGACCGTTGTCCAATCGTTCCGGCGCCGGTCTGGATCCCTGCGCAGCGCTCCAATCGATCCTGGAACTGCCGCCAGGCGGACGGATGCAACTGGTCTTCACTCTGGGCCAGGCCGCCGACGAAACCTCCGCCACGGCGCTGGTGAAGAAATACCGGGGCGCCGATTTCGAGGCTTCCTGGCGGGCGGTCCAGAAGCGTTGGGACGGTCTGCTGGACGGAGTCCAGATCAAAACGCCTGATCGGTCCCTTGATCTGCTGCTCAACCGGTGGCTGCCCTATCAGATACTGACTTGCCGATTGTGGGCGCGATCCGGATTCTACCAGGCCGGCGGCGCGTTCGGCTTCCGCGATCAATTGCAGGATGTAATGGCGTTGGCCCTTCTCGATCCTGCTCTCGCCCGGGAGCAGATCCTGAGGGCCTCCGCGCGCCAATTCCCGCCCGGGGACGTGCAGCATTGGTGGCATCCGCCTTCCGGCCGCGGAGTGCGCACGCGCTTCACCGACGACCGGGTCTGGCTGCCTTATGCGGTCCTCCACTACCTTGATGTCACTAACGATTCGGCCTTGCTCGAAGAGCATACGACCTGGCTCGAGGGACCCGAGGTGCCGGAAGGCCGGGAGGATTCGTACTTCCAGCCCAAAACCTCGGGGGAGACCGCCACCGTGTACGAGCATTGCGCCCGTGCGCTGGACCGCTCCCTGGAACTGGGCGCGCACGGTCTGCCTCTCTTCGGCTCGGGGGATTGGAACGACGGCATGAACCGTGTGGGCCATGAGGGTAAGGGGGAGAGCGGATGGCTTGCCTGGTTCCTGATCCCCAACCTCAAGTCTTTCGCGACCTTGGCCGAAGCCCGCGGAGATGCCGGGCGCGCGCGCCTGTGGCGCGATCGCGCCGAGCGAATCCGCGAGGCGATGGAGAACCAGGCTTGGGACGGCGATTGGTATCGACGGGGATATTTCGACGACGGATCGCCGCTGGGTTCTTCCGCTTCGCAGGAATGCCGCATCGATTCGCTGGCCCAGACCTGGGCGGTGCTGTCAGGCGCGGCGGATCCCGCGCGCGCGCGGCAGGCGATGTTCTCGGTGGAGGAATATCTGGTGCGCAGGGCGGACGGCCTGATTCTGCTTTTCACCCCGCCTTTCGACAAATCCGCTTCGGACCCGGGATACATCAAAGGTTACCTCCCGGGAGTTCGCGAAAACGGCGGCCAATATACCCACGCTTCGGCATGGGTGGTGGCCGCCTTCGCGGCGCTGGGTGAGGGCGACAAGGCGGCGGAATTCTTCTCGCTCCTCAATCCCGTTAACCACGCTTCCACGCGCGCGGGCGTCTACCGCTACAAGGTCGAGCCGTATGCGGCGGCGGCGGACGTTTATGCGGTTTCGCCGCACATTGGACGCGGAGGTTGGACCTGGTATACCGGCTCGGCGGGCTGGCTCTATCGTACGGGCCTGGAATGGATGCTCGGGCTCCGCCTCGCCGACGGCCGCCTGCGGCTGCAACCCTGCATTCCTCGCGACTGGAGCGGTTTCGAAATCAGCTACCGGCGCGGGTCCGCGACCTACGAAATCGCGGTGTTTAACCCCAACGGATATACCGGAGGCATCGCCTCCCTGGAAATCGACGGAGTGCAGATGGCGTCAGTGCCGGATACGTTGGCGCTCGACGACGACGGCAAAACGCACCGGATCAAGGTCACCCTCGGGCCGCCGCCGAATGCTTTCCATGCTTAGACGAAATCCGGACGAAAATCCTGGTCCCGGACTGCGCAGTACTTTATTTTCCCTGGGAGGGCTCAAGCCATGATCGATTCCAAAACCACCATCAATGAAACCGATACCCGTAAAAACGTCCTTTTCTACGGATCCCTTGGCCGTGAGGCCTTGGCTGAACGCATCCAGGCCTTGGAGGATGAATGGGATCTCGAAAAGACGGGAGCCGTACTCCTGTCCGGGGCGGGAGTGCTCGGCTTGGTGCTGGGACTGATCGGCAGCCCACGCTGGCGCCTGCTCGCCTGGGCGACTGTCCCGCTCCTGTTTCTGCATGGCCGTGGCAAATGGAAATCGGCCGAGGGATTACTGCGCCCTATGGGCTTCAGGGCCCGCCGTGAGATTCAGGAGGAAAAGTACGCCCTCAAGGCCATGCGCGGGGACTATGGCGATTCACACGCCTTCTAGGCCCATAACTGAATAGGTCAGCTGAATAGGTCAGCTGAATAGGCCAGCTGAATAGGCCAGCTGAATAGGCCAGGCCCCCCGAAAAAACCAACTCAGCGCAAAATCCTTTAACAACCCAAGGATTCCTGGGTAACCGCCAGGATTCAATTCGCGTGTAGCCGCATTGCCTCCGTCCCCGCCTGCGGATACAATATGGCGATGTGGTCCATGTCTTTACTGCCTAAATCCGGCGCCGGGCTTTCCCTGCGTCGCCGACGCGTGGGAACCGAGCGACCCCCCATCGCCTATGCGGCCGGTCTTCTGGGCGTAGGCCTGGCCACGGTCCTGCTTCCGGTCTGCTATCTGATAATTTCCGGGGGAGTGTTCTGGCTGGTGGGCAGCCATGCGATCGGGAACATCGGATGGGTATTCGCTGCCGACGGAGGCTTGTTCTCCGGTTTCGCCTACCTCGCTATCCTGCTTTTCGGTTCCATGCTCTCTGTCTTCCTGTTCCGTCCCTTCTTCGCGGAACGCCGGCGTTTCAAGGCCGACCTATCCCTGATTCCCGGCCAGGAACCCCGACTGCACGCCTTCGTTCAGCAGATCTGCACGGCCTCGGGTTCGCCCACGCCCGTGCGCATCCAGGTGAGCATGGACGTAAACGCCAGCGCCCGGCTGGCGCCGGGATTCACCAATTTCTGGAGCGGGAGTCTGGAACTTGTGCTCGGCCTCCCGTTGGTGCGAGGCCTGGAGCTCGGGCAATTCGCAGCGGTGCTCGCCCACGAGCTCGGACATTTCCGCCAAGGCGCGGCCATGCGTTTCGTTCACGGCATCCGATCGGTGAACCAGTGGTTCGGCAGGGCGGCCGCGCGCGAGGATGCCTGGGAGCGCGATTTGGCCAGACGCAGTCATCGCATGGATCCCTTCCTTTACGGCCTGTGCTGGTGCGCTCGTGCATGCGCCTGGATCGCGCGCCAGATCCTGAAAGCGCATGTCCGGGCGGGGCAGATCGTAAGTTGCGTCCTATTGCGGCAAATGGAACACCAGGCCGACGGCGCCGCCATCCGCTTGGTGGGCGGCGAGACCTTCGCGGCCATGGCGCTGGAGGCCAAGGTTATCGAGGCCGCCTGGGGTCTTGCCAACCGCAGTTTGGGAATGGCCCTGAGGGAAGGCCGGCTCGCGGACGACCTGCCTGCCCTGTTCGCCGCGCATACCCGCGTTTTCATCCCGGAAGTGCGTCGGAAGATGGAGCGATCCATGCTCGCCGAAAAGACCGCTCTCTTCGACACCCATCCCAGCCTCGGGGATCGAGTCCGCCGCGCCCGCCGCGAATCGGTTCGCGGAATTTTCCATGCCGGAGGTTTATCCCACACCCTGTTCTCGGATTTTCCGGCGCTTTCGCGCAAGGCCACTTCCGCATTTTACCGGCGTGACCTGGGTGATGATTTTAATCCGTCGCGGATGATGTCCACTTCGGACCTGGTCGCCGGACAGAGCGAAATCCAGGTCGGCGAATCCGCCGTAACCGGATACTTCCTTGGACTGCTCACCAACCTGCGGCCGATTTGGCTGACGGATTCCGATCTCGGCCCCGATCTAGGCCCGGCCGGTGACGCTTCGCAGTCCGCTGGGGATTTCCGCGAGCTTCTCGCTCCCGACGCCGCGGATAAGCTAAAAGCGCGATTGATAGCAGCCAGGGAACGCGTCGAATCCGATCACGCCCCGGCATGCGAACGTTACCAGGCCTTCGCGGCGTCGGACGCGCGTATGCTGGACGCTGTCCAGGCGCTTGCGCTCATGCGCGCCAGCTTCTGGATCGAACCGGGCGATTTCCAGTTGCGCAAAGGCGGTGCCCTGCATGCCGGAACGGCCTTCAAGGAGGCCGAGGCGGATCAACGACGACTCTCCGGCGAACTCGCCGGTTTCGAAGCGGCCATGCGGATGCGGCTCGCCACGGCGCTGCAACTGCTCTCCGATCCTGCCGTGCGCAAGCAGCTTTTGGATGCGGGATCCGTTTCCAAGGAGGTCCATCGCCTTTTGCCCGTCCTTACGGCGCTAGGCCGGATCCAGCCCCGTCTGGAATCCCTGCGGCGCACCTTCCACGGCATGGGCATCATCCTGGAGAACCTGGAAGGCGGCGACAGCGCCCCCGAGGTGGAAACCCAGCTCAAGACCCAGAGCATCGCCATCCGGTTCGACCTGGAATCCGTTGCGGGCGCCCTGGAAGGTCTTGAGTATCCTTTCGGATCGTTGTCCTCGGCCGCGACCCTGGTGGATTACGCCATTGACGCCCTCCCCGTCGAAGGCGACCACGGGGCGCATTACACGGCGGCGGAGGAGGCCCTGGGCCGATGCTATGCGTTGTACTTCAGAATCTTCGGGAGATTGGCGTTGGCAGCTGGTCGCGTAGAGGGCGTTCTCGGTCTTGGCCCGCTTCGTGTGGACACGTAAGCAGAAAAGCTGTGGGGGATCGGTCGTGGGGTTTTAGGTGAAGTGGGAAAAACCACGCCACCCTCATTTCCAACTACCCTTTCTCAGAATTATAGACACCAACAACCAGAATCCGACAAATGCCGCGCTCACGAAACCCGCCACGCCTATAACCGGCACTCCGTACCACTTCGGCGGAATTCCCGACAGGACCACCAGCGACGAACCGATGATCAGGGAGGCGAGCACGAGCGCGAAGACCAGTCGAGTCATCATGCGTTCATGGGTTTTGAGGATGGGTTCCAGGCCCAGGTGCTGGAATTCGATGCGCAGCTTGCCGCGTTTGATGAGGCCGAGGATGTCGCGTGCCTGGGCCGGGAACTCCTTCAGCATGGGAGTCAGATCCATTGCGCCGAAATACATGTCCCTGGCCAGGCGGCCCGGGCGCAGGCGTTCCTTCATGGCCTTCTTCGCGAATGGTTTGATGCTTTCCACCATGTCGAAATGGGGATCGAGCCGGCGCGAGACCCCTTCCAGGGTGACCACGGCCTTGAGCATCAGGAAGAATCCCGGCGGCATGCGAAGCCGGTTGTTGATGATAAGCCTGATCAGGCGGTTGAGGAATTCGCCGATGCGGAAATCTTTCAAGGTCACGAAGGAATAGGCTTCCAGCAGTTCTCCCACCTGGAATTCCAGGTCCTCCACGATGTCGGAAGGCTGGTAGGCCAATTGGATCAGGGTCTTGGCGATGCGGGCAGGATCCTGTTCCGCCACGCCCACGAGTATGTCCAGCAGCCTGTCGCGGTGCGTAGGGGAGAGGCTGCCCACCATCCCGTAATCCAGGAAGCAGATGGTCCGGTCGGCCATCACCAGGATGTTGCCTGGATGCGGGTCGGCGTGGAAGAACCCCTGCGTGAACACCTGGTGCATCAGAACCTGGGACAGATCGTCCGCGATCCTACCCGGATCCATTCCCGCATTGCGGATGCCTTCCAGGTTGGAGACCTTCATCCCGTCGATGAATTCAATCGTGATTACCATCCGCGAGGTGAGGGATCGGTGCACCTTGGGCACGTAAAAGTTGGGCAAGTCCGCCGAGGCCTGCGCGAAGCGTTCCATCTGGGAAGCCTCGAGGGAGAAATCCAGTTCCTTGACGATGGTGCGCTCGAACTCTTCGCAGATGGACATGGGATTGAGCACGTCCATGCCCTGCACGTATTTCTCCAGCAGGTAGGCGAGGTGGAACATGATTTCCAGATCGACCTTGACGAGATCCTCGATGCCCGGACGCTGGACCTTGACCGCCACCTTTTCGCCGGTAAGCAATTCGGCTTTGTAGACCTGGGCCATGGAGGCCGAGGCGATCGGCAATTCCCCGAAGTGGCGGAACAGCGAAGCAACCGGCATTCCGAACTGGGACGCCACCACGGCCTTGGCCTCCGCGGAGGGGAAGGGCGGAACATCATCCTGGAGCTTTTCGAGCGCCGCCGCCCATTCCGGCGCCAGTAGATCGGGGCGGTTGCCCACCATCTGGCCCAGCTTGATGAAGGTCGGGCCGAGTTCCTCCAGGGCCGTGCGGAAGCGCTCGGGCCTCGTAAGATGGGCCGCGGCGGCGCGAGGGGGCAGACGGAAGTATTTGGTGCCTAGATCCAGGTACTTGTCCAAATGCAGGATGTCGGAAAGATCGCCGAAGCCGTGCTTGACGAACACGCCCAGGATCTCGCGGAAACGGTTGATGTTCCGGTAGGTCTTGGACAGTCTGCGGAAATTCCGGATCACGCCGGCTCCGGAAGTCCGGGGACCGGCGCCTTCGGCAAACCCGTCATGCCTTGGCGCGCGCCTCAAGGGCTTTCACTTCGGCTTCGAGCCGCTTCACCCTCTCTTCAAGGGCCTTGAGATCGCTTCGACGGGGGAGATCGAGGCGTTCCAATGCAGCGTCCACGCCCGTTCCCACGGCCTTTTCGAAGGCGGATTTCGCCTCCTCGGATTTCTTCAAAACTTCGTCGATGAACTTCTTGGCGTCGGCTTCGCTCAGCTTGGTCTCCTCGGCCAGCCGCTTGCCCATCTCTTCCAATTTATCGCGCGTGAAAAAAGCCAATCCCACGCCGGCATACAAGGTCTTCTTAAGGCTTTCGAACAGCATGTGATCTTCCTTTCGGATGTTCCCTATTAATCTACAACTTTGGGACAGCGTAGCCGGGTACCGTTTTCGCCAGGGGGCGGTAATTTGAGGAAGGGGTGGAAATTAGGATGGAGTGGTTTTGAGGCCGTAGCCGTTGTAGCGCTATCAGCCGCCCATGCCGCGGATCATGGCATGCAGGGCGGGGTGAGGTTCGATGAGGATGCGATCCTCCTTGGCCAGGGCCAGGCGATCGGTATCCAATAAACCTTGCGAATGCAAGTATGCCATCACGGGTTGATCGTCTTGGCGGCCGCGGCGGCCGACCCATGCTTCGCGGACGCGCTGGAGAGCCCCTTCCGCGAACTTGGGCACCGGGAAGCCGGCCAATTCCGCGCTGCGGCGGGCTCGGCGTCCGGCGAAGGATTCTCCTCCGATGCGCAAATCGGCGAATTGCAGATCCTGGCTGGTGGGCAGGCCCATAGGCAACTTCAACTCGAATCCCTTCGGGACGGGCAGGTTCCGCTCGAATACCGCGGAGCGCAAAGCCGGATTGTACTGCATGATCACGGCTGTGGAATATCCCGATAGGATACGTAATTGTCGCGGCGTCCATTCGTGTTCAAGTTTCAGGGTCTTGAAGGCCGGCACCGGGAATCCGGTTTTCCGGAGGCCGGGGAAGAGGCGATCCGCCTGCATTCCCAGGCTCGAAGCGGCCAGGAACATGGCGTAGTAGTTCCGCGACACGCCTCCGAATCCGCCCGCTTGATAGTTCTGGATAATCTCGGACGGGTCGCGGCTGCCCGTTTCCTTGACCGCTTCCAGCATCTGGCCCGGGCCGTTGTTGTAGGCCATGATGGCCAACGGCCACGAGGCCATGTAGCGGCGGCAAAGCTTAAGGAAACTCGCTGCCGCCAAAGTCGAGGCACGGGGATCGAAGCGTTGGTCAACGCGTTCATCGATGATTAGATAGCGGCTGCCGGAAGATTTCAGGAATTGCCACATGCCTGCGGCGCCTGCGGGAGAAACCGCGTCGGGATTGAAGCGCGATTCCACATGGGCCAAGTACTTGAGCCTGTTAGGCACGCCTTCACCCCGGAAGGCTGAATCCATCAAATCCTGGTATTGCATGGAAGCCTCGAGGCTGGCTCGGAAGCTGCGGCGCAACCCGCGACGGCCAATCAGACGATCTGCGGACGCTGCGATTTCCTCGGCGGTCCAGGTGACCGGGAATTGCCGTCGGAGGCGCTTCTGGTCTTCGTTCCAATCGGTTTCAGCGGCGGTGGCTAGAGCATGGACCCGGATTTTCAAATGGTCCCGGGCCTTGCCCAGGCTCTCTTCCGCCGCTTTGGCGTTCAGATTCCGCAACTGCACTTTGCCGAAGACCAGGTCGGGGGATTCCGGGTCGAAGAGCAGCCCTTCATCCTCATCCATTCTGTAATAGAGTTCCACCATGATACAAGCCTGGTCGAGAATGTATTTGTCGGCAGTGAAGGCGGCGTCGGTGATGATGAGTTTGCGATTGGCTTCCAAGGATTCGGACCAGGCCGGAATCGCAGCGCCGGCCCAACCCGAAAGCAGGGCTGCGAAGACATGTGCGTTGATTTTAGGCGCCATGCGTTTCCTATCCCGGATAGAGCGCGCGTGGCTCATCTGTCGGGTGCGATCCCTCAATAAAAACAATTGCTCCGTTGATCCTAACATTATTTTTCTTGACGCTCTTCCACCAGGATTGGATGGTTTTATATCGGCTAAGGTAATCCATCCCATAAGCCAGGGAGAGGGATTTTTTCCCCACTAGGCTGGAGTTTGCGTTTTTACACTGGAAATTCATGGGTTGTTTGCGCCGGGAGAGAAGGTTCCGTTATTTGCTCGTTGCGAAGGTGGGGAATTTCAATGCTTCGTATCACTTGCAACTCCTCCAAAAAACCGCCCTGTCCTGTTTACCTTCCCCGTTTAAATACTTCCTCAAAGCCTGCCGGTCAGGCTAGCATCTTCCACCAATCCAGAAAAGCTTGAAAGGACCGATTATTGAATTTCAGGCGCTTTGAATGTTCCGATTGGTGGCGAAGTTTCGGTACAATCCCTCCCGGCTACCAAGCGCGAATTCCGGCGTTCGGCAAGCTGCAGCAAACCTGAGGTTCTACATTAATTGAAGATTGGCGCAGTATGCTCCAATCCTTTCCATCCCCGGGTATCGGCCATGGGGGGAAAAGCCGGGGCTCGGCTGGTCCCGTCGCAGGTGCAGGACGAAAACAGGCACCGGCAAAGGAAGCCTCTTTTATTCCACTTCAACCGGTTCTTCCCAGGGCCGATCGTGACCATGTCCCGAACGGGGTTATTAATGGCGATGAAACGGATCCTATCCATCTGCGCGGTGTGCCTCACATTCTCCGCGTCCGCCGCGGCAGCCGCGGCCAAGGTCAAAGCCGCAATGGCTCCGGCCAAGCCAGCGCTGGCTGAGTCCAAGGTCTTCGAAATCTGCAAACAAGGCCGGGCGCAATACACGTCCGGCGAATTGCTCAAGGCGATCAAGTCTCTGGAGAAGTGCGTCGAGCACGAACCTCGAAACCGTGAAGCCTGGGTGTCGCTGGCCAATGCTTCGCTCGAAGCGGGCCATTTCCAAACCTCTGCCAATGCCTTTTCGAAGGCGGAGACGATCCGGCCCGGCGACGAAGAGTTTCTTAGGGGTTACCTCTCCGCCCTCGACGGCGCCGGCCTGGTTTCGCAACGCATCTCTGTGCTGCGGTCGATGGTGGCCCTCAAACACGCCGATGCCAAGTCAGCCACAGAATTATTGGCCGCCGTGGAGGCCGCGGGTCCGGAAAAATACCCCGAGGAATACCTCATGGCCCTCCAGGTCATCGCGAAAAAACCCGGCGCCGATTACAATCAGGTCGAGAAACTCGCGGCGTTCTATTTCAAGCGTGGTCAACTTGAAAAGGCCGAAGCGGAATACCGCGGTCTGTTGGTCAGGAATCCCGAATCGGGAGATACCTGGGCCGGTCTCGGCGCCACTCTCGCCTCGACCGATCCGCAAGCTGCTTCCGAATGCTATCGCAAGGCGGCATTCTTTTCCAACCAAGCGGATACTCGCGCCGCATTTACGAGAGAGCAGAAACGGCTGGCTTCCCCCGTCAAGCGCGAAGGCAAACCCGCTCCCGCCGAAGCTAAGAAAAAAGAGGCGATGGTGGCCGCTACGGCCAAACCCTCGGTGGTAAAACCCGTTGCCGCCCCATCGATAAAGCCCCGGCCGTTTAATGCCAAGGCGTACCAGGACAGCATTTATAAAGCGGAATTGGCAAAACTCCAGGCTGACGATGCCAAAGTCAAGGAGGACAGGCGGAAACAGGAAGAACTGGCGCGCAAGGCCGTCGAGTCTGGGACGCAGCGTTCGGCCAAGGTAGAGAAGGCCAAGCAGGATTCCCTGGCCCGGGTGGCCGAACAAAAGGCCAAGGACGACAGGGTGAAACAGGAGGCGCTCGCTAAAGCGGAGAAATCGCGACAGGATTCCATAGCGCGCGTTGCGGATTTAAAGGCCAAGGAAGAAAAGGCAAAACAGGAATCCCTGGCAAAGGCGGAGAGGATCCGCCAGGATTCCCTGGTCAGGGTGGCCGGACAAAAGAGCAAGGATGAGAAGGCCAAGCAGGATTCCCTGGCACGGGTGGCCGAACAAAAGGCCAAGGACGACAGGGTGAAACAGGAGGCGCTCGCTAAAGCGGAGAAATCGCGGCAGGATTCCATAGCGCGCGTTGCGGATTTAAAGGCCAAGGAAGAAAAGGCAAAACAGGAATCCCTGGCAAAGGCGGAGAGGATCCGCCAGGATTCCCTGGCCCGGGTTGCCGAACAAAAGGCCAAGACCGACAGGGAGAAACAGGAGGCGCTCGCGAAAGCGGAGAAAGCGCGGCAGGATTCCGTAGCGCGCGTGGATGAGCAAAAAGCCAAGGAAGAAAAAAAACGTCTGGTTCGGGAAAAACTTTCGCGGGATCGCCGTGAGCGGAACGACCGAGCGGTGGCTTTCTATCGCGAAGGGCGGATCGATTCGTCCCTCATCCTGTTCAAGACGGTGCTGGCGGATTCGCCCTCGGCGGATGCCTATTATTTTGCAGGCCGCGCGAACCTGGCCAAGGGCGATTTCTCCCGCGCGCTCGACCTGTTCGCCAAAGGCCCTCAGGATAAGCCTGATCTGGACGGTCTCAAGGGCAGATCCCTGATGGGACTGGGTAAGCATAAGGAGGCCCTCGCAGCGTTGGAGTCCCAGTACGCCAAAAGCAAGGACGATTCCCTGCTCGAGGATTTGGCGGCGCTGAAGCGCAAGACCGGAGACGAGGCCGGATCCATAGGCTATCTGGAAATGGTCGTCGAACGCCACCCCGGAATGGAAAAGGTCCAGGAACAGTTGGCGGCCTATTACCGCGCCAAGGGTGATAAGGCCCGGGCTGCGGAAAAGTACCTGGGGGTCTTGGCTGTCAATCCCAACCATGCGGAGGCGGTTTATTGGCTGGGCATGGAAGCCGCTGGATCCGGCAACGCCGAGCGGGCTGTTCCGTTCCTGGAAAAAGCCGTTACGCTGCAACCAAGCCGGGCTGACGCCTGGAAGGCATTGGCTATGGCCGATGCATCCCTGGGCCGCAAGGACGCAGCCTGGGAAGCGTTCAGAAAAGCCATCGCCTTGTTGCCCGCCGATTTGGATCTGGCCAGAGGACGTCTAGCCCTTGCGCGCGAATCCCATCCGGCCGATCTCGCCAAGGCCTACGAAGACGTGCTGCGCTTGTCACCCTCGGACGCCGATGCCGCCTTGGGCCTGGCCAAAATGCGCTTTGACGAAGGCGATTGGCGCGCGGCCGAAACGAACTTCCGCAT
>JBDSIO010000210.1:0-11761 GCA_039917895.1 Fibrobacteria bacterium
CGGTGGAATACAGTTATCCCATGGATTTGATGACGGAAGTCCCGCCTTCCTCATTGCGTGAAACCGAAGCGATGGAAAAATCCATGAACTTCCAGATGGCCAAGCGCAAAACCTGGATCCTGGCGGATAAATTGCTGCCGCCCTCGCATCCTATCGCCCTGCCCAAGCCCATTCCTCCTCCCAAGGCCAAAAAAGCCGCTAAACCCGTCCATCCAGCGAAACCGTCGAAATCAGGCGGAAAAAAGGCCGGAAAAGTCGGAAGTGCCGGCGTAAAAACCAAATCCATGCGCGATTCCTCCCCTTTATCCTTCCTCTCGTCTCGAGTACCGCAGAGATTCTTTACCTCCCTCTCCCGGAAAAATTAGTTTCGGAGGAAACGCAATCGCCCCGAGGCGGGATGGGCCGCGGCGAACGGCGTGCCCCGCATTTGAGCCAAAGAGGAGTTTTCATGAACGTTGAAGCGATGAATTCAGATACCATGACTGATGTAAAGACCCTACGCGAACGGGCCCGCAAGAATATCGACGAAGGCGCGGTGACCGAAAGTTATCCGGCGGATCGCGAAGAGGTCATAGTCCTGCTTAACGCGGCGCTGGCCACCGAAATCGTCTGCACCCTGCGTTATCGGCGCCATTATTTCATGGCGAACGGCCTTAACGCCGAGGCCGTCAAGGCCGAGTTCCTGGAACATGCCAACGTCGAACTCCAACACGCCGACAAGATAGCGGAGCGCATCGTTCAATTGGGCGGCCAGCCCGATTTCAATCCCGAGACGCTGACCAAACGCAGCCACGCCGAATACCGCGCCGGAACGACCTTGGAGGACATGATCAAGGAGGATCTGGTGGCCGAGCGCATCGCCATCGATAGCTATCGCGAGATGATCCGTTATTGCGGTGATAGGGATTCCACCACCCGGCGCATGCTGGAAGAAATCCTCGCCATGGAAGAGGAGCACGCGGAGGATCTCTCCAGCCTGCTCGCGAAATAAGGAACAGATATACCGAGCCTCTTTGAAAACCTTGTTCAAACACCACCAACCAGGAGGATACGAATGGCTGAGGATTCCGAAGAAAACCTTGCCGTCAATACGCCGGTGGAGTGGCTCAAGATCCTGCTGGTGTTGGCCGCGCTCATCGCCATCAATGCCGTGGCTTTTCTTGTCTCATTCGGCGCGGGCGTGATCGTGACCCTGCCGATCACCTTGTTCCTCGGGTTCCTGCTGCTTCGGGATCTCGTCCCAAGGCATCGGTTCCCCAGAGGCAAGGTCTAGGCGGCTTCCACCGCGGCTCCCACTCTTCCGGTCCGCGGGACTCAGTCCCGCGGACCGCGACGCCACAATTCCAGGTTGTAGCCATGGGGCGGCAGGCGCAGGATGCCCGCGGCTTCGTATCCCGCATATAATCCGTCCTCGCCCGGATACCATTGCCCTTCGTCCTTCACCGAACGCAATCCTATGATCCAATCCGGATCCAGCTGGTCCTGCATCGCCGCCATTCGCAGGAAATACCCTTCCGCCGGCCCCAGGTAAGGCAAGGCTTCCGGGGACAGCAACCCGTGCGAATCCAGGATGCGGGCATGCGACCAATATCCGATCGCGCCCACTTCATCGATCATGACCGTGGGGACCATGCCCGGAACGGCCAAGGAATCGACGATGCGCGCGGCCTCGCGATAGCGCCCTTCGCGCGCTGCCTCCGCGAAGCGGTGCTTCGCGGGCAGATGCTGGCGGAACGTCTGCCAGGGCACGAACAGGAGGAACGCCGACAATCCCGCCCACGCGATGCGAGGCGATAGCCGGCCATCGGCGAGGCGACCCAGCCCCGCGGTGAGGAACAGGATCAGGAACGGCAGTACGGGCAGGTAATACCAGGTGAAAAGGATGTAACTGGAGCGCGTGGCGGTGAAGAAGAGGAAATAAAGGAACGGCCACGCCAGCAATTCCCAAGGGATCACGCGACCGATCGCTGGCGGGGCGGATCTTTCCGTCCCGGCGCCGGCGGGGTACCCGCGCGAAAGGAAGGCGGTGCCGGAGGCCCCCGGTTTGCGCAGGAAGCCCGCGGCGGCTCCGGCCACGATCAGGATATTCGCGAGGGTAACCGCGGAGACGCCTCCGAAACTCGGCCCCTTATAGAAGACGTTGAGGATCCAGGAATGCAGGCCCTCGAACAAGCCCACGCGGATTTCCAGGCGCTTGGCTATGATGGAGTGCGGCAGCCAGCGGCCATAGGCGTAAGAATTGAAGGCGAAGAACGCCGCCAACCCTAAGGCCGCGATTGCGGCGCAGATAATGAGGTCCCGTGCGGGCCGGCCGGGCCGCCGGCGCCAACGCACCAGGCCGAGCACGGCAGGGAGCAGCGCGCCCTCGGGACGCGCCAGCGGGGCCAGGAAGCAAACGGCCAACAGGCCGGCACCGGGCTTCGAGGCGTAGAACGCGTACCAGGAACCCGCCAACGCCAGAGCCGTATACATCGGGGTTTCCATCCCGTAGGCCGAGACCGCCAGGGAATTGACGCTGAGGGCATAGGCGCCCAGCGCCAGGAACGCGAAAGGGAGCCGCAACCGCAGGCCACGGGCGGCGATGCGATAGAGGAAGAACAGCCCGATCAGATCCCAGAGGAGGTTGGTGAAATAGGCCAGATCCGGGTACCGGGAGGTCCGTAACACCGCTCCCTCCAGGGCCAGGATGATGGTGTGGAGCGGAGTACTGGTCGCGCAGACCGGATTCTGGGCCGACATGACGGGGCCGAGCCCGGCATTCCAGGATCGGGCATGGGCCAGGGTGATATAGGCGTCGTCGCAGATGAGGATGCCGAAGGCGGATTTCAGGAATCCGTAGGCTGCGAGGCAGGCGGCCAGAGCGAGCCAGGCCGGCCAGGGCTGATTGGAAGCAATACCCATACCCGGCGGGCAGGAGGGGTCGCTCGTCGAATCGGAAACGGCTGAGCCTCCGTGGGGCGTCACATCTCGGCTTGCGAGACGGCCACCACCTGCTCAATGGTGGTGAGGCCGGCCAGCGCCTTTTCCAGACCGTCGCGGCGCAGGGTGGCCATGCCGCAATTGCGGATGGCGTACATTTTGATCTCATCGCTCGACTTGCGCTCGAGGATCATCTTGTGGATGTGTTCGTCCGGGACCAGCAGCTCGAACAGCGCTAAACGGCCCCGGTAGCCGGTGTTGTTGCAGTTCTGGCAGCCCTTGCCCTGGTAGAACGGGGTTCCGGGGCGGATGCCGATGCCTTCCAGCACCACATCCGGGACCTGGACCTGTTGCTTGCATTTGTCGCAGATTTTCCGGCACAGGCGCTGTGCCAACACGCCCTTGACGCACGAGGTCACGAGGAATGGCTCCACGCCCATGTCGAGGAGGCGGGTGAATGCGCCCGCGGCATCGTTGGTATGCAGGGTGCTGATCACGAGATGGCCGGTAAGCGCGGCCTGGATCGCCATTTCCGACGTCTCTTTGTCGCGCATTTCGCCGAGCATGATGACGTCCGGATCCTGGCGCAGGATGGCGCGCATGCCGGCGGCGAAGGTGAAGCCCGCCAGGTTGTTGATCTGGCCCTGGGAGATGCCGGGAATGTTCTTCTCCACCGGGTCTTCCATGGTCACGACGTTCACCGATGGCGAAGCCACCTGCTTGATGAATGCGTACAAGGTGCTGGACTTGCCCGAGCCTGTGGGGCCCGTGGTCAACAGAATGCCGTCGGGCAATTCGATGAGCTTGCAGATGGTGGGATAGACGGACTTGGAGAAGCCGATCTTGTCGATGGTGGCGATCTCGGAATTCGGATCGATGATGCGGATCACCATCTTTTCAACCACCCCGCGCGAACGTAGCAGGGCCGGGAAGGTGGAAAGGCGGAGATCGACTTCCTTGCCGCGATATTGGATATGCGCCCGGCCGTCCAGCGGCTTGCGCTTTTCGGCGATGTCCATGCCGCCCAGCACCTTCAGGCGGGAGATGATCTGGATCATCAGGCGGGCCGGGATGGGATTCTGCTCCATCAGCTCGCCGTCGATGCGGTAGCGGATGCGCATGTTGCGTTCCTGCGGCTCCAGATGCACGTCGGATGCGCCCAGACGGATGGCTTCGCTCACGATCAGGTTCACGATCTTGATGATCTGGCGGCCTTCCTCGTCTCCACCGCCCAATACCGGCTCATCGTCATTCAGGTTCTTGTCGCTCCCGGTCTCCAGGATCAGATCCTTGTCTTCGTCGCCGCCGATCAGATCGCTGAGAGCGTCCTTGCCGCCCACGTAGGCGCGGTCGATGGCGGCCATGATCTCGGCTTCGGTGCCGATCACCGGTTCCACGTCCTTGCCGGTCTTGAACTTGATATGATCCAGCGAGCGCAGGTTGGTGGGATCCACCATCGCCACCGTGAGCACGCCATTGTTCTCGTAAAGCGCAATCACCTTGTACGAACGCGCCATTTCCTCCGAGACCATGCGCGTGACGGCCAGGTTGAACTTGAAATTCTCGAGGTTGATGTGCTGGAGATCGAGCTGGGCCGCCAAAACGTCCAGCAGCTTGGTTTCTTCGATGAATCCGAGCTTGACCAGGCATTTGCCCAACGGCAGGTTCATGGCCTTCTGCTGCGACAGGCCTTCCTGCAGCTGGGCGGCGGTGATATAGCCCTGATCGACCAGGATTTCGCCGATGCGTTTGCGGTAGGAAAGCTCGAGTTGCTTACCGAGAACGGCGTTGAGGGAGTCCTCATCGATGAAACCGAGCTTGACCAATACGGTTCCCAAGCTGATGCCGGTATGGGAATGCTGTTCGAGGGCGTGTTCCAACTGCTGGGCATTGATATACCCCTGCGCCAGGAGGATCTCCCCTACTTTCCTTTTATTGCGTTTGACTTGCTGGATGCTCATGGCTTTTTCAATCTATGACCAGGCGCCCTAGTGGCTCCACCCCGCGGCGACCAATTCCCGTTCCCCGCCCGAACCGTCCACCATGCCCACGCCCTCTCCGGCCGTTACCATTCCTATTTCACGCACATCCGCGTGCCGGGCCAAAAGCCCCAATTCCGCTTCGGAGAAATCCCCCGTAAACAGAAGTTGGTAATCCTCGCCCCCGTTCAGGATCCAGTTCTTCCACTCCTGCCCGCCGGGCAGGAGATCGAGGCCTCCGTCATAAGGAAGCTTACCCCATTCCACCGTCAGCCTGCAACCGGACTGCCGGGAAAGATGCCCCAACTCCGAGGAAAGCCCGTCGCTTATGTCGATGGCCGCGGATTGATTCGCGCAAGCCGCCAGGGCAGGTCCCAGGTCCAAGGGAGGTGAAGGATATAGATGTCCGGAGAAGAAGAGTTCCCAGGCTTTTTCCCGGCCGGCGCGCCCGATTCCGACGTTTCCCAGCCCGGCCGCATCGGGTTGCTGCACCCCGCTCAAGTCAGGCCGATAGCCCTGGGCGAACAGGGAGAGGCCCGCGGCGGAACGTCCCAGGTTGCCGCTGACGTAGACGCGATGGCCGGGGAGTGCGTTGGCGCGGAGCAAAGGCCGGCCTTCGACGCGACCCATCACCGTGAAGGTGAAGAAGGCTTCCCGGTCCTTGCGGACGGTATCGCCTCCCACGATGCGGAATCCGAAGCGCGTTTCCATGCGGGCCAGCACCTCGCCCAACCGGGAGATCTGCGCGGCGTCCCAGGACTTGAGCGCTCCCAGGTTGAAGAAAACCAGGGAGGTGCGACCGCCCATGGCGTTGATGTCGGAAAGGTTGGAGAGCAGGGCCTTTTCCAGCGCCTTTTCCGGCGAGGCCCAGTCCAGGCGGAAATGGATCCCTTCGACGCTGGTGTCGGTGGAAACGGCCCAGGTTTCGCCGCCCATGCGCATCAGATATCCGTCGTCGCCGAGGCCTTGTCCGTCGCGGGAAAAGTGGGATGCGTCGTAGAGGTTTTCTATGAGGGAGAATTCCCCTCCCGCGGCGAAGAACCTGTTCACGAATCCGTTCCGGCGACGCCGGCCAGGATCGGCAGGTCGGCCAGATTGGCAAGGTTGGCTAAGTAAATGGCCGGCATGGGCGCGCGCCCGTCTTCCTCGGCATGGGGCTTTTTCTTGTGCATGGTCTTGCTGGCGCAGTGCATCATGCCGACCACTACGCCGATGAGGATCAGGACCATTATCATCAACCGCATGCCTCGGGTCATTGGGATCCCCCAGTGAATCGTTCTTTACCTGCAATTATACCTGGAATCACCGGAGCCGCCCATTGGAAACGGCTTATCCCCCGGAGTCGGGCAGCAGCTTCACGTCGAGTCGCACGTTTTGTCCGGCCGCGATGCCGAAACGGCTTTCCCGGGGCTGGAAACCGGGCTTGGAAACCCGCAGCACATGGACGCCAGGCGCAAGCGAAACCAACCAGACGTCCTTATCTAGGTAGTCGCCGTCCAGGGAGATGGCCACCCCCTCGGGATCGATCTGCAGCCACAGCAATCCATAGGCCGGGCGATAAGAGCCTGAAAGAGCCGGGACCGGAGAAGCCGCCTTATCCGCCGACGCGGCGCGTCCGCCATGCTGCGGAGAAATCCAGGCGTCGGCCGCGTCGGCGCGGGAGGCGCAAACGATGAACATAATGGCGGCCATGATCCCGAGAAAGGAGCCGGAGTGAATCCGGGAAACCGGAAAGGCCGGGAAGCGCGGAGAGGGAATAGCGATCACTGCTTAAAATTATAACATTTGAACCGGTCCGATTCAGCGTCGCGGCGCCGCGCCCATCCGCTGCGGCGAAACGTAGAATCAGGCTCGAAACGGACCGAACCATGGCGGAGTCAATGTCGAAGTTGCAGCGGAAGTTGAAGTCGTCCCATAGGGAAGGGAAGGCGGGGAGGGCGGGGAGGGCGGGAAAGGCGGATGCGAAGGATAAAGGAACGGTCAAATCCCGAATCCAGGCGCTCCCGGACTCCGCCCAAGAAGTGGTGGGCCTGACCGGCATCGAGTTGCGCCGGGAAGAACGCCTGGTGCTCAAGGATGTGGAGCTGACCATCCGACGCGGGGAGCATTGGGTGTTGCTGGGGCCCAATGGCAGCGGCAAGAGTTCCCTGCTCGGCGTGCTGCAGGGCCTGTTATGGCCCATCGAAGGCGAGATCCGGGTGCTGGGCCGCCTGTTCGGTGAAAGCGATCTCAGCGAATTGCGCCGCGTGATTGGTTGGGTGGGCAATGACATCGAGCCGGAATTCCCCGGCTGGCAGAATGTGGAGCAGATCGTTCTTTCCGGCAGCGTCGGCACCGTGGGCCTCCGCTTCGATCAACCCGATGCGGCGGATATCGCTCGTGCAAAATTGCTGATGCGGGCAGCGGGCATCGGCCATCTCGCCAAGCGCCGTTTCCAGTTTCTGAGCCAAGGTCAGCGGCGCATGGCCACCATCGTGCGCGCCCTGATGGTGAAACCCGGCATCCTGATCCTGGACGAGCCCGCGGCGGGCTTGGACCCGGTGGCGCGCGAAGGCTTTCTGGCCCGGCTGGCGGCCCTGATGAAATCGCCCGCGGGCCCGGTGATCCTGTACGTGACCCACCATGTCGAAGAGATCATCTCTACCTTCACCCATGTGCTGATGCTGAAGAAAGGGAGGGCGGTGAGCCTGGGTACGATTGAAAAGACCCTGAACGCGGAGAATCTCGGAAGGGTGTTTGGAAGAAAAGTGGAACTTAAGAAGAGCGAGGGGAGATATTCGTTGCGGCTAGCCGGCCGAGGTATTTTTTAGCAGAATCACGTCGGGAGTCGGGAGTCGGGAGTAAAGATAACCGGATCTTAGCCCCACCTTCTCGACCCACCCTACCGCCTACGGATACTCCCCCTTCCCCCGCGAAGTCGTATCCATCGGAGCCGCCTTGGCCTTCGCATCGCCTTCCTGGGCTTTGGGATTGTAATCGCCGTAGACGCCCTCGCCGTCCTTCAGCTCGCGAATGTCGTTCTTGGCCAGGTCATCGGGACGACTCGCCGAGGCCACGATATGCGGGGTCACGAAGATGATCAGGTCGCGCTTGCTGGTCGAGTTCGCTACGTGCTTGAAAAGGTAGCCGATCAAGGGAATGTCCTTTAGCAGGGGAACGCCCGTCTCGGTGGCCGTTTCCTCCTTGGTGGTCAGGCCCGCGATGACCACGGTTTCGCCGTCGCTCACCACCACCGTGGTCTTGGCCGACTGTTTCTGCAGAATGGTTCCCGCGCTGGGATCCACGCGGAAGGAATTCTTCTCCGGATTCAGGTCGAGCAATACGCGTCCGTCTGCCGTCACGTGGGGCGTCACCGTCAGCGACGTGCCCGCGTCCTGCAATTGGATGGCCTGGCGGCCGTTGGCGTCGAGCACGCGGATGGGAACCTGTTCGCCCATGAAGATGCGGGCTTCGGTATTGTCGATGGTGGTGATCTGGGGCTTGGCCAGCACTTCGCCGCGCAGGTTTTTGACCAGGTTGGCCACCGCCACCGAAAGATTGCCGTTCAACAGGCCGAAGGCGAATTGCGTCGTCGCACCGGCCACGCCGCCGACCACGGCGGCCGCGCCCGAACCGCCGGAACCGCCCGATGAAGCGTCGCCGGAGGATTGCGAGCCGTGGTTTGAAGTCCCGAGCATGCCGAAATCGGTCTTCAGGCTCGCATCCAGCTTGCCCGGCTTGCTCTGGAGGGCGCCCAGCGCGCCGCTACCCACGCCGAACTGCCAATCCACGCCCACTTCGCGCAGCGCATCGGCGTCCACTTGGATCAATTGGGCCTGGATGTTCACCTGGTAGGTCTCCACGTCCAGATCCTTCACCGCGGCGCGGATCTCATGGATGTTGGCGCGGGTATCGAAAACGAGCAAAGCGTTGTTGCGCTCCACCACGTTGATGCGCCCGCGCGGCGAGAGCAGGCCTTTGATGGATTCCTCGAGGTCCTTCGCCTTGGCGTTCTTTATCTTAATGATGTCGCGCATGAGCGGCGCCATGGAGCCCGCCTGTTGCAAAGCCGCGGCGTTCTCGACCGAAGATTTGTTGAAGTCGGCCACGTTCTGCACGTAGAGATAGCCGTCCTCCACCAGGTACTTAAGGCTGTACATCTGGCACAGGATCAGCATGGCTTCCTGCCACGTTTTATCGGTCAGTTGCAGATTCACGTTCTGGCCCAACACGTTGGGAGCCACCACGATATCCACGCGGCCGGAGGCCGAGAGCGCCCTGAAAGCCGAACGTATCTCCATATTGGAGAAGTTGAAGTTCTGGCGATGCGATGGACCGCCCACCGTCTGGGCAGCGGAAGCCGCCCCGTCCTGGCTGTAGGCCGGAGCCGCGAAGCAGACCGCGAGGGAGGCCGCAATCCAAGACCCCTTGAGAATCGAAAACGTCATTTTTTAGCCCCTTCCTTCGAGGAAACCAATTTCAGGCTGTAGGACCGCGAGATCCCGTATTCGCTGATGTCGAAGGTCACCGCGTCCCTGGATATGCGCGCCACCCGGCCGTTATGCACCGGATCGCCTTCTTTCACCGTAAAGGACACGCCGGCTTCGCGATTATGTTCCAGCACCGCCATCGGCTGCTGCGACTGCCAGATGATGCCCACCACCTTCATCTGATCGATGTCGATGCCGTTGTCGGACGCGCCCTGTTCCACCGGGATGAACGGATCGCGGCGTCCATAGCTGTTGTAGGCGATGCGGTTCTCTTCCGGTTCCACGCGCTTCTTCTCGTCTTCAGCTGCCAGCTTCTCCCGCGCCAGCTTGTCGGCGAGTTCCGGATTGTCGGCGATAGCGAGCTTGGGTCCGCCGGCCGCGGCCAGGCCCGGGTTGTTCGCGGAGGGCGGCGCGGAGGGATCCATGCCGGAAGGCTTCGACGCGAGAGGGCGGGAGGCCGCCTGGGTTTCCTGGATTCCGGCCGGGGGTTCCTGGGCCGCCGCTTGCGCCGCGGATCGGGCGGCGGCATCGGCCTTGGCTTGTGCTTTGGCTTGTGCTTTCGCATCCGCTTTCGCCTGGGCGGCAGCGATGGCCTCGGCTTTCTTCTTCGCCAGCTCATCGGCCTTGCGCACCTTTTCCGCCTCTTTGGCGGCGGCGGCCGCCTGGCGGGCTTCTTCCTTTGCCGCTGCCGCTGCGAGCCGGGCTTCGGCGGCGGCAAGCTTGGCGGCCTTGGCCGCGATGCGTCCCCGGATGGCGCTCTCCTGAGCCGGAGTCACCTCATCCGCGAACACGGCATCGGCGGACCTGATGTATCCTGTATCCGAACCCGAAACCACCCGCAGGCCGGCTCCCAGGTTCCCGATCTTTTCAACCTTTTCAACCTTTTCACCCACGGGGATTTTCCGGATGAGCTTGCCATTCTCGCCGGGCGCATCCTTCAAGGACGCCGAATCCTTAAGCAGGACCATGGTCTTGCTTCCCGTGCCCACGGAGAAGATGCGGCTGGAGGAAAGTCCCTTGCCGCGGCCGCCATGGGCGCGGCCGGATTCGAGGGCCTGGCCCTCTTGATGCGCCGACTTTATCGGGTCGGCCGGATCCATCGGGCCGGCAGACCCGTTCGGTTCGGCGGGTTTCGCGGTGGGTCCGGTAGCTGCCAGGTTTCCGCTGACCGCCTCTTCGGTTTTCGCCGTGGTCCATTTGAAGGCCGGCGAGGCGCCGCCCTGGCCCAATCCCGAGAGCGCCAATCCTCCGTTATGCGGCTTGACTTGGACGTCGGCGCCGGGCGCAAGCTGGATGCGCAGTTGCAGGCGGCTGCCGAGCTTGTTCACCTTCACCCGCTTGAAGATGGTGTTTTTGGGCAGAGTGTATTCCCGCTTCTTCAATCCCGACGTCACGTTGTCCAAGGTCACATCCAGCCAGGTCGAATCCTTGGCGTTGCGCCTGGGATAATAGTTCGGGGTGCCGGCCGGAATGAAAACCAGGAGCAAATCGTCCTGGGCCGCGGTCGCCAGCACCTGCAATTCCGTCAGGGACGAAGCCGAGGTTGCGGGTTCGGCATCGGCTGCGGCCGGAGCCGATTGGGATTCGGTTTTGGGAATGCCGGGCTCAGTGGGTACCGCCGGCGTGAAACTGTCAGTAGCCGCTTTCCGGCTCACATCCCCCGGGGATGTTCGGGATTCTGGACGGCCCCTCGCTTCACCGGCCGTAGCGCCGTCCACGGCGCGGCCAGCGGCTTCCATGGCGGCGGCTTCGGGCGTAAGCTTGGGAGGTTTGCCCGCGCCGGGGGGCGGGGCCACGGCCTTGGCGGAGAGATAGGCTTCCTCTTCCTTGAGGGATTTGGCCAGCGACCAGAAGAATTTGTCCTTACCCTTGCCGAGCATGACCTTTAGGACGCCTTTCGGCTCGGCCTGCACGGGGATGTCACCCATGGGCGGCAGCTTGAATTTCAATTCCAGGCCCAGAAAATTCTTCCCGCTGGGGCTGGTGATTTTCTTCAGAACGATCGCCTCCAGATCGGGAGCGGATCCCTCCAGAGGATGCCTACCGAGGGGGAAGGCCGACTCGGTCTCCAGAAAGGAAAGCAGAATGCTGCCCTTGGCCGTATCCGCCTTCTGGAAATAAAGGGGGTAGTCGCCTTCGGCACCGTTGGAGGAGAACCCGAGCTTGAGCTGTGCCTGGCCAAGGGTCGTCTGGAGGGAGACCTCTTTCAACTCGTGCGCCGAAGACGAGGTCGGCGCGACCCAGAGGCAGGCGGCCAAAGCGGAGGCGGCCGCCAAGTTCGAGGCGGTGGGTCCGGCGAATCGCATGCGTTCGGATATTCTCATGGTGTCAATCGGATACTTTCCCGGGCTAATCCGGCGGATCCCCCCGCCGGGCTAACTTCGAAATTCATCG
>JBDSIO010000211.1:0-29015 GCA_039917895.1 Fibrobacteria bacterium
TTTGCCCCACAACTGGTACGATGAGTATGCCGTGGGTTATTACATCGCGGGCACGAAATAAATCCTTCCGGCGACCGGCCATGGCCATACCGGCGCCGTCATCGGGGAATGGCGGTTCCGAGCGGTTTTGGCGCCATCGGTTTGATGATTCCGCCCCCGGTTTCTACATCACCTGGGGCGAATAACCGGCCACTACGGTTGCCCCAACCAGGAGGGTCTCCCGTTATGGACACTCGTTCAAATCGATACTAAGGAATCATCAAGAACCCATGAGCCCAGCCGCATGGCGCCAGGACCCGCAAGCATGTTCAAAACCATAGAATATTCGAACAAAGAAAAATACCGTATCGTGGCCGATTGGCTGATGCGCGAGAACGGCAAGGGCAGCCTGCTTGATATCGGTGCCCGGGACCGCAAGCTGCTGACCTACCTTAAGGGCGGCGCCATCAAATACTTCTCTGCGGACCTGATCCCCGGACACGATTACCGGCTCGACCTTGAAGCCAAGCTTCCGTTCGAAGACGGGCATTTCGCCTACACCGTCGCGCTGGACGTGATCGAGCACGTGGAGCGCATCCACGACGCCTTCGCCGAACTGGCTCGCATTACATCCGATACGATGTTCATCGCTTTGCCCAACATGTCCGCCCTCTCCCGCCGGAAGGCCTATCTCTTCCGCGGCAATCTCGGCACCACGAAGTATAGCCTCCTTCCAGACCACCAGGGAGACCGGCATCGCTGGCTCACCGTCTACCATGAAATGAATGCCTTCGTCGAGTCCAGCGCCCGGAAGGCCGGCATGCGGGCCGAACTCATGGTCGAATGCATGGAAGGCGGTCCCGTGGGGCAATTCATCACGCGCATGGGCAAGTTCAGGAACGGCCTGTTCTGCGAGCGCTGCGTGTACGTACTTCGCCGGGAAACGGTTCCCGAGGGGAAGCGATAGCCCGCCGGGCGAATCGCCGTAGGCGGACCTGCTCTCGCCGGCCGCACAGGATCCCATGAAACTCCTCATCATCAACTTCGAGATGGACGACCATTCCGGAGTGCTGGCATGGCAGGCATCATTGGCCCGCGCCCTGGCGGCACGCTGCGAATCGGTCTGGGTCCTCACCGAACGGATCGGGTCCTTCGCCCCCGCCTCCAATCTCTCCGTAGACCGCCTGGATTACCGGCCCTTCGGCATCCCCTACCGCGCCGGGGGCTGGCTTCTGGCGCAATGGCGCATCGCCCGCGAGTGCAAGCGGCGCGGCATCGACCGTTGCTTCATCCACATGAATCATCCTTGGGGCTACCGGCTGCAACCGGTATTCCGGCTGACGGGGATTCCTTGCGTGATGTGGTACGCCCATGGCAACGTTTCCCCTTCGCTACGTTGGGCGCTCAGGGGGGTGACCCGCGTGATTACCTCGACCCCGGAGGGATTCCGCATAAAGTCCCCCAAGATCCGCATCGTCGGCCAGGGGATCGATTCGCGGCTTTTCCGCGTTCCCGCCTTCGCCGCCGAACGGAACGACATCCTCTACGTGGGCCGCGTCTCGCCCCGGAAACGCATCGACCTGCTGCTTGCGGTCATGGCCGAAGTCGCGAAAATCGATCCCGCCAACCCCATGCGCTTGCGCATCGTTGGGCCGACGCTCACCCCGGAGGATCAGCGGTATGACATGGAGATGCGCTCGCGCATGTGGTCCATGGGCCTCCAGGACCGGGTGGAATTCACCGGGTTCGTGCCCCAAGAGCATCATCCCGGGCTTTATGCCTCCGCTTTTCTGCACCTCAACGTCAGCAAGACCGGAAGCATGGATAAGACGGTGCTGGAGGCGCTCGCCTGCGGTTGTCCCGTGCTGACAAGCAACGAAGCCTTCAGAGAAATGCTTTCCCCCCGCCCGGAATTCCGGCTGGATTCGGATGACCCCGGCGTGATCGCGCGCCGGATGCTCGCCATCCATTCCGGCATGGCCGCCTACCCTCCGGAACCCCTGAGGGCGATGGTGGCCGGCATCCACGATCAGGATAACCTGGTGAACAAGGTGATGGCGCAATTGGGAGAAGTGAAGTGAAATCCTTCCTGCTCGTAACGGACATTTTCCCCCCCGACATCGGCGGTCCGGCCAGCTTCATCGACCGCCTTGGACACTCCCTGGCCGCCTCGGGAGGCAAGGTCACGGTGATCTGCGCCTCGGACGCCCCTGGGGATCCGTCGGACGCATCCCGCCCCTTCCGGGTGCTGCGGATCCGCCGCTCCGACAAGGGCTTCAAATTCCGCCTGTACCGGCTGCTCTGCCTGGAGCTGCTGCGGCACGATCGCGTGCTGGTGAACGGGTTGGAATATCCGGCGCATCGCGCCGCCAAGCTCTGCCGCAAGGCCTATGTCATGAAAATCGTGGGCGACTACGCCTGGGAGTTCGCCCGTAACACTTCCGTTACTTCGCTCGGCATCGACGAATTCCAGAAGCACGAATCCTCCCATCCCGAAGTGCGCCGCATGCGCGAGCGCCGGAAGCTGTATCTGGCGGGCGCCGCCGACGTGATCACCCCCAGCGAATACCTGCGCGGCATGGTGATCGGCTGGGGCCTCGATCCCGACCGGGTGCGCACCATCCTCAACGGCGTGCCCCTGGATCATTACGCCGCCGCCGTGCCGCGCCGACGCGCCGCGGGAGAACGCCTCGAGGTCGCCTTCGCCGGACGGCTGGCCAACTGGAAGGGCGTGGAGACCCTGCTGCTGGCGGTGCACGGCCTTTCGGACCCCGGCGCCTTGCGCGTGCACATTCTCGGGGACGGCCCCGAAGGCCCGCTCCTGGCCGGATTGTCCCGGCAGCTCGGTCTCGACGGGAGCGTGATCTTCCATGGCCGCGTGCCCCCGAAGGAGATCCCGGGATGGCTGGCGAAAACGCATGCGCTGGTGCTGGTCTCGGACTACGAAGGCCTATCTCATACCCTGATCGAAGCCTGCGCGGCCGGCCTGGCCTGCATCGCCTCCGATCACGGCGGCAATCCCGAAGTGATCCGGGACGGCGACACGGGCCTGCTGGTTCCCTATGGCGACCCGCCCGCGCTGACCCGCGCCCTCGCGCGCCTGATTGCCGATGAGGACCTCCGCTTCGCCCTGGCCGCACGCGCCAAGTCCGGCAGCGCCCGCTTCGATTTCGCCCGCACCGTGGAGCGCACGGTGGAACTCCTGGCCCGGACCTGATCGCATGGACGTCACCCACGTCATCGCCCTGGAAGAGCGGCCCGGTCACGCTCCTTTCGCGGGAGCCGAGAACCATCTCTTCACCCTTATGGAAGGCCAGGCGCGGGCCGGTCTCTCGGTGGAGTTCGCCCCCCTGGTGGTCAACCAAGGGCCCGTTTTCCTGGCCAGGTTCGCCGACCTCGAATCCAAGGGCATCCGCGTCACCACTTTGCCCGTGGGAGGCCCTTTCACCTGGAAGCGCAACCTCGGCCTCATCCTCTCCCTCCGCCCGTTTTTCGCCGCGCGCCGGGGGCGGGTAATCCATACCCACCTGGACGGCGCGGACTACATCGCCCGCACGTCGGCGTGGTCGGCCGGTTGCCGGTCCCTGGTCAGCTCCAACCACAATAACGAGCCCTTCTACGCCAAAACGTATTGGAAGCTCAAGCTGCGGCTTTTGGACAGGCTCAACGGGCATTACATCGCCATTTCCGATCTCATCCGCGATTACCTTATCGGCACCGTGGGACTGCCGGCGGCCAAAATCACCACGATCCGTTACGGAGTGAACGTTCCCACGGCTCCCGGGGATCGACGGACCCTGCGCGATTCGCTTGGGCTGCCGCAAGACGCTTTCGTTGTCGGTTTCGTGGGACGGCTGGAACCCCAGAAAAACATCCCTTTGCTGCTGGAGGCGGCGCGGGCCGTGCCCGGTCTCCGCGTCGTCATCGTGGGAGGCGGCAGTCTGGATGCCTCGCTGCGGGACCTGGCCAAAGCCAATCCTCCCGGCCAGGTCAGTTTCACCGGTTACCGCCCCGACGGCGCCGCGCTTATGCCCGCGTTCGACCTGTTCTGCCTGCCTTCCAAGTGGGAAGGCTTGGGGCTGGTTCTGCTGGAAGCCATGGTCAACGGCGTGCCCATCGCGGGCAGCCGCGCCGGGGCCATCCCCGAAATCCTGTCCCAGGGACGCTATGGCTGGCTTTTCGATCCCGGAGATGCGAAAGGCCTGGCCGCGATTCTGTCGCGCGCGCAATCGGATCCCGACGCCCTACACACCCTGGCAGAAGACGCCTCTGCCCACGTGCGCCGGGAGTTCACGGTGGAAACCATGGTGACCCGCACCAGCGAAATCTACGAACGCGTTTCCCGCCCCGACGGCGGGCGCTGACCTATGTCTTCCCGGTCCGCCTCGGGAAAGCGCCGAATCGTCGTCTACGACGACGCCTACGCCTTCGGCGGCCATGAGCTCATGGTCTGCCGCCTGCTGCGGGGGCTGGCGCAGGATCCCGAAACGGAAACCCTCGCCTTGTTTTCCGAAGCCAACCTCGCGCGCATGACGGAACAGGGATTGGGCGGTCCCGTCCACGGCAACCTCCGCGTCGAATACCTGCCTTTCGCGAATCCCCGCCGGCTGGGCAACCTGGCCGCGCTCCTGTCCCCGGCCAAGGTGGCCCAGGTACTGCTCCGGCTACGCCGGTTCCGGCCCGACGTGGTCCTGGCGGCCCAGGGCGGCATCGACACCTCCATGATCGGCCTTTTGGCCGCGCGTTTGGGAGGCTACCGCGCTATCAGCTATATCCCCAACCTCAACGGCTACGCCCGTAACCAGCCTACCGTCAAGAACCGCCTGCGCGATCGGCTCAACCGCCCTTTCCACCGGGTACCCCACGAGTTCGCCGTGATCCGCCAGGGCCATGTCGATGAACTGCGGGCCCTGGGCTTCCGCGGGCGAACCCACGTCATCTACAACGCCGTGGACACGGATAAGCTCGTCCGCATTCCCAAGGCCGAAGCCCGGGCCGCCCTGGGCATTCCTGCCGAGGCCTACGCCCTGGGCCTGATCGGCCGCATCGACATCGTCAACAAGGGCCACCTGCTCGCGGCCATGGCCCTCAAGAGCCATGCGGAGGCTTTTCGCGGCGCCTGCCTGGTAGTGGCCGGCGAAGGCCCCGAAGAGGCCGCCCTGCGGGATTTCCTGCGGGCCGAAGACCTGGAGCACAGGGTGCATTTCCTGGGCTTCCGCAAAGACCTTTCCGCGCTCTATTCCGCCCTCGACCTGGTGATCATCCCCTCGCTGTCCGAAGGCGTTCCGCTGGTCATGATCGAAGCCCTGCATTATGGCCTGCCCGTGGCCGCCAGCGCCGTGGACGGCATGCTGGAGATGCTGCCGCCGGCCTGGCTGTTCCCCGCCGGCGATGCCGCCGCCCTGGCCGATCGCGTGGCCGCGATCCGTTCCGGATCCGCGCTCTGGAAGGGCCGCGAGGCCCTGCTGGCCCGCTTCGACGCCGCCCGTTTCGCCCGCGATTTCCGCTCCCTGCTGTCCTGAAAAGGCACCACCCGACGTGGTCCCTTTTCCGCGTTCCGCACCCGCCCGTGCGGGGCCCGCAAGCCTCCCGCGGGTGTGCTAAAGGATTTAGAGGGTGTACTAAAGGATTTAGCACACTTCTTGGACCCGCGCTCTTGGTTCGCGCCCGCCGACAGCGTATCATTCCCGAAGGAGCCCGCCCGTGATCGATCTTTTCCAATACCTTGACTGCCGCGCCTACCTTAAGGACCACTATCAGGAGCGCAGCGCCCGGGATGCGTATTTCTCCCACCGCTGGATCTGCACCCGCCTGGGGCAGGGAAAGGGATCGCGCAGCTATTTTTCCAACATCCTGGCCGGCCGCGTGCGCATCAGCCCCAACCTGGCCACGCGCCTGGTCAAATTGCTGGAGCTGGACAAGGATCAGGCCGAGTATTTCCGCCTGCTCGTCCTCTTCAACCAATCCGATACCGCGGAAGAGCGCGAACTGTATTTCGATCAGATCGTGCGCTCCGCCAACCCGGGCAAGGCCCTGCTCGATCCGGACACCTACGCCTATTTCCGCAAGTGGTACAACATCGTCATCCGCGAGGCGTTGGACATCCTCTCCTTCAAAGGCGAAACGGCCGAATACGTGGCTCTGGCCAAGACCCTCGTTCCCAACATCACGCCAGCCCAAGCGCGCGAAGCCGTCGAGTTCCTGGAAAAGGCCGGCCTGATCGGCAAGGATGAGCAGGGCCGTTACAAGTCCCTGCGCAAATCGATCACCACCGGCACCCAGGCCGAATCCGTCATCATCAACCAGTTCCAAATGGCCTGCATGGACCTGGCCAAGGATTCCCTGATGCGGCATCCCGAAACCGACCAGCTATTTTCCACCCTCACCATGAGCATATCCGAAGGCGCCTACAAGCGCATCGAAAAGCGCCTGCAGAAGCTGCGCTCCGAGCTGGCCTTCCTGGTGGAAAAAGACGAGGCCCCGAGCGATCGGGTCTACCAATTCAACTTCCAATTGTTCCCCGTAACCGGAGTGGAAAAGAAATGAAACGCTTGATCCCATACGCGCTCTCTGCCATAACCGCCCTTGCTGCGGTCGCCCTCGTGGCTTGCGAAGGCACATCCACTGAAACCGTATCCGGAAAGACCACCGGCGCGCTCTACCTGGTCGGAGGCAAGCCCGCCCGCGGGGCCGGCATCAGGGTGCTCCCGGTAGCCTTCCGTCCCTACCAGGATTCGGGGAAAAGCGAGGTCTACAAGACCACGACGGACAACAATGGGCAATATTCCATTGAGGCGTTGGCGAAAGGGGACTACAACATCCTCGGCGAACTGGACGGAGAGCTTTCAATCCAGGATTCCATCCGGCTGGACGCTTCGGCCCGCAATTTGGCATCGGATACCTTGGAGCAGCCCGGATCCGCATCCGGTCGCGTCGGCCTCCAACCGGGGGATCCGCTGACTACGGTCACGATCCAGGTACTAGGGACGCTGGCCTTCGTGAATGTGGACGAAGATGGGTATTTCACCCTGCCGGATCTGGCTCCAGGGCATTACAGCATGGCGATCAGCACCACGCTCCCGGATTACACCGACAGATATGTCTCCCTGACCATCCGCTCCGGCATGCACGATACCCTGCCCGGGCTGTTGGGTCTGATCTATAACGGGATCCCGCAGGTACTCGGGTTGCGCGCCACGGTGGACACCCTGAACCAACGCGTCCATCTGATCTGGCCTAAGGTCAAGTACCCATATACCGATGACTATCTGGTGTTCCGCGATCGAAAAGGCGCGATCCAACGGAGCTACGAACCGATCGACGCGGTCGCGGATACGGAATACACTGATTCGTTCGCGGCTTTCCGCCCCTTCCTCGGGTCTTTTTCCAAAACCGTCAACCAATGGGAGTACCGCGTCGTGATCCGTGACAAATTCGGAAATTCCGGCCGTTCCTTCGGCAGTCTGGCGGTGCCGGTGCCCGCCGCGGATTTCGTCACGTCCTTCCTGGAGACGCGCATCGCCAATGCGAAGAATCTAAGGGATATGTACTGGCAGACCAGCGTCGGCGATACCGTATTCCTGATCTTCCATGCCTCCAATCGCACCCGCGGCCACCAGCGGATCCGCTGGTTCGTTGAAGGAACGAATGGCTCGGTGCGCACCGTGGAAAAGGTGGAACGCGACGTCCTGGATACGCTGAAGGTGATATGTCCCGCTACGCCCATAACCCGTTCCTATCAGGCCGAAATCACGGACTCCGGCGGAGCGGAGTGGAGAGACCAGGTGATTCTGGAATCGGTATGGGACGCACCCGTGGTGGACATGCCTACGACGTACACCGGTTCACCGGAACAATTCATCAAGATCCATGGCGGGGTATCGAACATGTACGGGAAAATCGTGAAGGTGGAATGGATGTTCGGCTCCGGGCCTTGGTCCGATCCCACCATGAGCAACGACACCGGTTTAACCATTCCCGCGATCGGCCTGGAACATTATCGCGTGGTAATCAAGGTCACGGATGATGACGGCCAAGTCGGATCGGATTCGACCTTCGTTTCGGCCAATCCCTGGAGGCATGAAGAAAATATGCCCGATCCGGTTTCAGGAGCCGCGATGGTTACGATTGCCGAACGCATCTATGCTCTCGGAGGCCTGAGAATTACCGCTGGAACCCCTTCAGACGCCGTTCGTGTGCTGAACACGGGCACAGGCAGGTGGGTGCTTGGCACGCCCATGCCGACCGCCCGTGTCAATTTCGCATCCGCTGCCGTCAACGGGAAAATCTATGTGATGGGTGGGCATAAGGATGGAGCGTTCTTGTCCCCAACCCATGAATACAGCCCTGAGACGGACACTTGGGCGGTTAAAGCGAATATGCCTCATCCAAGGGTGGACGGGGATATCGCCGTGCATGACGGTAAGATCTACGTCTTCGGGGGATATACCTTCGTCCACTTTAACACCTCCACACCGACCGATCAGGTGGACGTGTATGATCCGGCTACGGATATCTGGACCTCCTTCGCATCGCCTATACCCGTCTGGGGAGCCATCAAAACCGCCTCGATCGGAAATGAGGTCTATGCCTTCGCCGTCGGGCTGGAAAAAAACGGCGAATTCGCAAAGTACGATTTCATTTCCGATACCTGGACCCACTTGGGCCGGATACCTAAAGAAACCGACAAAGGCGAGATCCGCCCCTTCGACTATTCCGTCACTGCCGTTTCAGGGAAAATCCTGGTCGCGGGAGGGATGCGGAACGACAATTCGATTTGGTGGCTGCTTAATGGCCGCGAATTCTCGCTGAAAACCTTTGTGTATAAACCAGATGTTAAAGATTGGGACGGCATTACCGACTTGACGCGAGGCGCATCCGGGTGCGGGCTGGCTGTGGTTGAAGACCGACTTTACGTCATCGGAGGCACCGTCTCGAAAAATTTCTACTACGGCAACCCTAATGGCCCCACGGATAGCTGGACCGAAATTGACGATGTCTATTCGCGGATCGTGCCTTGAACCCGCATCGCGCCCTTATCCCACCCCGATTTCCCGTAACCGGAGCTGAAACCCGAATGAAACGCATACCCGCTTCCCTTACCGCCGCCCTGGCCTCCCTCGCGGCCATCGCCTTTATAGACTGCAACGGCGACGTCGCAGGCACCTCGACCGAGACCATATCCGGCAAGACCACGGGTATCATTCATCTCGCCGACGGCAGGCCCGCGGCGGGGGCTAAGGTGCGGGTGTATCCTATAGGATACCGTCCCTTGCAGGATACTGGCGCCACCGCGGCCTTCAAAACCTCCACCGACGACAATGGCCGGTACTATATCGATTCCCTCGCGGCAACGGAATACAACATCCTGAGCGACCTCAAGGGCCAGAGCGCCTACCAGGATTCCGTGTTCCTGTCCGGGACCGCACGCACCCTGGCCACTTCCGTTTTGGCGGATCCGGGAATCCTGTGCGGCTATGTGGCCTTGCAGGATGGGGATGCGGCTGGCGCGGCCTCGGTGCAGGTCCTCGGCACCCAGGCGTTCGCCAACGTCGATGACGACGGTTTCTTCGAACTGCCCGCGCTGGCCCCGGGCCGGTACCGCGCGGCCATCACCGTCGCCCTTGAGAACTACAATGTCCTCTACGCCCCCATCACCATCGTCGGCGCCGGACGCGATACCCTCCAAGACAGCCTGCGGCCGAAGTACACGGGTATCCCCTTGGTCATGGGGCTCAAGGCCGAGTTCGACACCCTGTCCCAAGTGGTCCATCTGTCCTGGAACAAATCCAAGTACTTCAATCTGCTGGAATACATCATTTATCGCGACCCCAAAGGCGCTGCGGTTCCCAGCTATGCTCCCATCGCTACCGTGACCGATACGGTATTCGCGGACCCTTTGTGGCGGGAACCGGATTTCTCCGGAAACCCGGCGTTCTCCAGGCCCCAATGGGAATACCGCGTGGCCATCCGGGACAAGTTCAGGAACCCGGGCCGCACCTTCGGCGGCTTGACCGTAGACACGCCGCCTAGGGAAGCGGTGTCGACCTTGATCGAGATCCGCGCCGTCAATACCCGCGACGGCCTGGCCTCCATCGGCGACACCGCCTACCTCGTGGCCCAATACGCCAATCCCAACCGCGGCTTCAAGCAATTGCGCTGGTTCCGCGACGGCAGCGACACGCCGGTCCGTACGGTTCTCTCCCCTCCGATTTCAGGCGCGGACACCTTTGTGTTCGTGTGCCCAAAGGAACCCGGCCGCTTCGGGTTCCGGGTGGAATTAGCCGATGACGGGGGAGCCGAATGGGGCCGCCGTACGGAAATCAATGTGGTTCTGGACGCGCCTACCGTGAACATGCCTGAGATGGTCAGTGGTTCTTTGGGTGACACCCTACGCTTGCAAGCGCCCTTCCATGACGAACTGGGACGCATCGTGAAGAAGGAATGGGACATCGGGGCCAAAGGGATATGGATCCCATCGGTAGGTAATGACACCCTTATCAGCTTGCCCAACCAATACAATCCCTCCTTTGTCTGCCGTTTCCGCGTGACCGATGACGACGGATTGACGGCAATGGACTCCACCTTGATTAACGTATCTTCCTGGTTCACCCGATCCCCCATGCCGCTGGCGCTGACGGGTCACGGGGCGGCGGCGATCGGATCCCGGATCTTCATAATGGGTGGAATAAAAGATGATGGAAAACTGCTCGCGGATGTGAACGTTTATGACACCGCCACGGATTCCTGGTCTGCCGCCGCCCCTATGAACAACAAACGCACCGACTTCGCTTCAGCGGTTTTCGCGGGAAAGCTGTACGTATTCGGCGGCAACGACCAATCCGGCAACGGCTCCCGGACCGCCGAGGTGTACGATCCGGTAGCGAACGTGTGGACGGAACTGCCGGAGGCGCCCGGGAAGCGTTTTCTGCACGCGGTCGCGGAGCGCGGCGGCAGATTCTATCTCATCGGCGGAAGGTCCTATGATATCGATGGCCGAGATCGCATGAAGACAATCGACGTCTTCGATCCGGTTGCCAAGACCTGGTCTTCCTTCGACACCAACATCCCTTTCGAAAATGAAATGAGCCTGGCCGAGTTTGGCCCGGATCTCTACCTCTTTTCCAAAGACCAGTATTCCACGGGAAAATACGCCCGTTTTGATCCCGTGGCCAATGTCTGGAATCGGCACGGCTCCTTTGCGTCCTACCAGCCGTTCAAGGTTCCCTTGAACAAATTCTCCGTCGTCGCCGGCGCCGACAAGATTCAGATCCTGGGCGGCCTCTCAGAAGGAACGCCTCCGGACGGGGATCCTTATGTCTGGCAGGGTTCGGACCAATGCCTGATATTCGATCCGATCACTGGAAAGTGGGATACATCTTCACCCATGCGCGAGCCCAAATTCTCCTTTGTGACGGTCCGTCTCGGCCCAACCTTGTTCAACTTCGGGGGAGTTTCCATGCGGTATATATGGCATACCCAGAATCGCATCAATGTTGTGGAAAGCGCGCCGGCCCTCTGATGCGCCATCCTTAAGTGCGCCATCCTTGCGGCCGGACTCTGGGCTTCTCCAGTGTGCGGCACCGCAATCGCGACAGCGCCCATCCCCGGCATCTGGCTCACGCCCTCCGGCAGCTACTACGACAAAGCCGTCACCGGCGGCGGCAGCCTCAAGGCGAACCTGTCCAAGGGCTGGATGGGCGAGGCGCAGTTCGTCTACGGTGTAAACCCAAAGAAATCTTCCAAGGCTTCGGCGGGCAATTCCAGGCGCAGGCGGTCTGGTCGGCGCGCCATGTCGGCATCGGCGCCGATTTCATCTCCTTTACATCGATGGCGTGAACCTGCCGGGCGTTTCCCTGCTGCTGCCTTTCGGCTGGATTCGGTAAGCGGCGCCTTAGGCTCGGTTCGAAAAAGGAGAGGAAACCCTGGCGGCTATTCTGTAAAGTCGCCCATCAGGACGTCGGCGGCCCGCGACGTCGGCTCCTGAAGCCTTTTTCTTTTCAGCCTTCCCGGTGCTGGCGCTATTGCGGAACAAACCCGGGTGCGCAGGATTCCGGATAGTTCCGGCATTTGGTTTCGGCTGAATCCACCTCATCCACCAAGGTTTTGAAGGTCTCGGATGCGGGTTTGGGCCACTTGGATCGTTTGATGTGCCATTCATCGCCCTCCACATGCAGCATCGACATTTCTTGACCCGTGTCGGACGCCACGTAGTACTTCATCAGCGAAGGGACAAATACGGCATAGTGTCCCTTCTTCTTGCCCTTCATTTCTCCGAGAGCGCGTCGGGTCGCATCAAAGGATCGCATGAGATTGGCGTTGCCATAACGCGTGACCACCCACTTATTGTTCTTCTTCAATTGTTGAAGCATTATCGAGGAAATGGGTTCTTGGGTTTTCGTATTGACCACCGGGAATACCACGGTGAACCCATTGACAATGGCCTTGTCGAATTTGCTCGTATTCCCATACTTCTAGAGAAAGTCCCCGGGAATGTGGTAGATCAGGACGGAATCAATACCGATCACGCTGTTTGCCAATTGTTCCTGCGAAAGGCCCAAACTGACCAGGGAAGGGTTGTCAAAAAGCTTCATCAAATCCAGGGAGCGTTCGGCTTCGGCGCGCGGTTCGCCGCCTAAAGCTGCCGGGCGAGAATCGGATTTGCCCAGGGCATATCCGGACAGACCTAAGTAGAGAGCCGCGCCCGACAAAAGTATTTGATACTTGTTGGTCATCATGAAATCTTTCGTGAATCGTGGGTGTGGCTGCGTTCAGTGGACATTGGACCAACTGGGCCCATCGCCATACCATGCTCCCTTGAAGGGGTTTTGGCCATAGTCGTAGGCGGCGTACGTCATCCAATACGCGTCACCAGTACCGATACCCGTCGAAGTAGGACCGGGGCCCCAGGGGTCCCATACAACAAAGGCTGAATCCACGATCTGTCCCGATCCATTCGCAATATTTGAAGGCATCAATTCGAACTATTGTAAAATAGTTCGACTGATACTACCGAATAGGGAGAGATTCTTCCTTCTTAACGGACTTGCAGTTTTCCGGCGTGTCCATGCACAACGCCCCCGCCGAATCCACCTGGGCCGCAAGCGCCTTGAAGGCCTCGGCAGCCGGCACCGGTCTTCTGGATCCTTTACGAGTCGGATCAAGACCTTCCACCGGAAGCAAAGTCATGTCCTTGCCCGTACCCGTGGCCACGAAGTGTTTGAACAAGGCCGGAACCAGCACGGCATAATAACCTTGCTGCCTGCCCTTGAGTTCCACAAGCGCCCGGCGGCTGACGTCCAAGGAGCGCATCAGGTTGGCATTGCCGAAGCGCGTCACCACCCACTTGTTGTCCTTCTTCAATTGCTGGACCATGACCGAGGTGATGGGCGTTTCCGAGGTCTTGTCCACCACGGGAAAAACCACGGTAAACCCGTTGATCAGAATCCGATCGAAATCCTTGGTGGCGCCGTATTTCCTGAGATCGGCCGCGGGGACGTGATATACCAGGAGCGAATCCGTTCCTAGCACGCTCCCGGCCAACTGTGCTTTCGTAAGGCCGAGGGTGGTCAAGGCGGTATCCTCGAAAAGCTTCATCAGCTCAAGGGAATTCTCGGCTTCCTGACGGGGAACCGAACCCAAGGTCTCTGGGCGGGAATCGGGTTTTGGGTGGGCGCAACCGAAAAGGGTCAGGCAGAATCCGGCTCCGGCCAATAGGATTTTATGCTTGAGGGTGCGCACGATGCCTTGCTTTGTTGGGAGGTGGGAAAGCCGAAAGATTAGCGGACGTTGGACCAACTGGGTCCATCGCCGTACCAGGCGCCGTTGAACCGATTCTTACCGTAATCATAAGCGAAATAGGTCATCCAATACGCATCGCCGGTGCCCATGCCGGTTGGGGTGGCACCAGGTCCCCAGGGATCCCAGACAACGAATGCCGAGTCCACAATCGCGCCATCCGCGTTGGCGATATACTTATAGCCGTATGCGACCATTGCATGCAATACGCCGTTTCGAGCCCCATTTTGGGATGTGAGATAGGCGAGGCTGAATATAAAGGGCTGAGGCTGCATTCCGTTCCCGTTGATGTTGTCCAGCGCCTTGGCCCACGGAAGCTTACCCGCCAAACTGTCACGTTGGTAGAATTGAGTGGAGCTACCGGCCTTGTGGAATCTGGTTAGAGGCGGCCAAGCCGGCACATTGCATGGTCCGGTCAAGGGCTGAGTTGTATCCGACCCTCCCCAGGGTCCACTGCAACAGTGTCCGGCTGGCCCGTTTACAGTGTCTACCAACGCGCATTGGCGCGTATCCAAGGTACTTTCCATTTTTGCAAATACCATGCGGGTACATGCGGCCCAACACAGCTTTTCCGCTTGTTGTGGGATCAAGGCACCGGAAAGAATTACTGGCGGCGGCTGGGCCTCTAGGGTGAGCATCGAACAAGCGGCCAAGACCAGAAAAAACGGTTTCAACCCCATTGCACCTGCTCCCGTACTTCGGCTTTAGCCGGTTTGATCTGGATCGGAGAACCCCTGGTTCAACCCGTCACGCTTTAAGGAAAGATAATTAATTGGTCACCTTGATCAGGAGTGAATCGAACAATGCAACGGGATAAAAGAGCTTTTCGGTTGCGCGCGGCCGCTCATCGGTAACTACCGAATAAACCAAGCCAAGGAACTCCTGACCTATGAGCGGCTCCGCCGGGACGGCTAGCATCCTGAAATCGTAAGCCCCGTATGGAATGTAGAACTCCTTAAAGGACACTGTATCAACCTCGGTCGAATAGGGCGATCCCGGAATATAAAGGTATGTGCGAAGCGGGTTTCCGATAGAATCCCGCAAATAGGAAACTTTTACCTTTGCTCTGAAGTTAATCACGTCTTCTTGGACGACCGTATCCATCTTGGAAAACTCTCTGCTGGATTTGTCATACGCGAGGTTTGTCAGAAAAACCATTCGCGATTCCACGAAGCCCCCTTTCATGCTGATTCGCAAATTGAAGCGAAGGATTCCATCTGAAGAGGCTAGAGAGGAAAGCGAATCGAAATCGGACGGCCCCAAGGCGATACTATCACGTCCCGGTCTAGTCCAATTGGCCTTGGGAGTTGAATCAAGGATTGGATTCGCCGATGCCAAATATAGGGAAATGCGCCAATCCTTCACCGAATGGGTTTGCATACGCAAAGATATCTCCTTGTCACATGTAATCATCAGGCTTTCCGGACTCTCCCCGCTTGGCCCCGAAGGCGGCCACTGCGTCGTCGTACTCGTGCCCCCGAACACCTTGATCGCGATATTCCCCACCGGCTTCCCGTTCAGATTGATGGTCGGCCCCGGCAGCAACCCCTTGGGCATGAAATTAGGAGGCGTATAGGAAATCCGCCCCTCCAACGCCCCCAACCCCCTCGCCAACGCCTCCAACCGCTCCTTCTCCCGGTTGGGTACCCCCACCGGGCGCGGACCAACGTTGGCAAAATCGTGCGCGATATCCTTCCACTCCGCGGACAGACTGTCCACCGTTCCCAGCCATGCGGTCTTGGTCAGGGAATCGTGTACGGTGTCTTTTTCGATGGCGGCCCGCATGGCTTGCAACCGCGCGCTATCGGCGCTCAGGGCAGGTTGCAGATCGGTGAGCTGCTGCACCTGCGGCGAGATACCGGTTTCAGTATCGGAATTGCACGCCCACAGCGCCGCGGCCATCAGGGCGACTATCGAGATTCGCAGCCAGGTTCTCTTCAGCATATCCACTCCTCTCCGAAAGCTAATCGGATTTCCCGGCGGCTTCCAGAGTCGCGCGGGATTTCGTATTCGGAAACATCTGCATGTTCATGGTATAGACTTGTTCGGATTTATCGTCTTGATTGATGATTTCCTGCAATTCACCCAGAAAAGATCCCATCCGCTCCCGCACCGCCTCCGCGCCCTTGCGGGAAATGGCGAAGGTGAGCGTCGAATAACGGCAGTCCTTGGGCGGAGCCGTTTCCATCACGTTGGCGGCCAGGTTGATGAATTGGGTGTTGTACTGTAGGGCGACCATGCCCGCGAACTCTTTGCCCGCGGCCAAATGCTTGTGCACGGGGGCGTAGCCGTTGGCCATCCTTTTGATCATCTTCAACTCAAGAAGCAGATCGATGGCCTCCTGCACCTGGGACGGACTCACGCCGGGGAAAATCCTGCGGGCGATTTCCGCAGGGTTCTTCTGCCGCTGTTCCACGTCGAAGAAGTTCAGCAACACGGTGAAATACCATTTCGAGAAGAAGCGGTATTGGGTCTGGTTGATCTCGTTCGCGCGCGAATTCCGGAATCGCGATAGCTGGAGAAAGAAGTGGTTCTTCTCCTCCATGCCCTTGGCCTGGGTGAAATCCACCAATAGATCGAAGTACTTGCGCTCCTTATCCCCGAGCGCCAGGGCCGCGGACAATTTGACCCCGAAGGCGGCGCTCAAGCCGCGTTTGCCGTTGAGGATGGCTGAGAGCAAACCGGAAGTGGACGGCGAGGGATGCACCTTGCGGCAGAACTTGCGTAGGGAGAATCCCGCCTCGTGATCCTTGCGGAACGCGAAGAGCGCGATCAGGTATTGCCGGTAGTCGAGGTATTCGAACAGGACCGGCGGCGTCGCATCCGCCATCCCCATCCCCGTTTCCGTGTCTTCGGCCATCTTACCCTCATTTTCCCATCGCGGGTCAATGCATACATCAATCTATCTTTATTCCAACCACAAGGATCGGCTTATTACCAATTTAGGTCAATTTTAACGGAGGTAATTACCCAAACCGGGGTCCGAAAGTGCACACAAAGTGTATGCAGTTTAGTGGGTAAATCGACTCCCCCGCGGCCACATCGGCGGCTAGTTTTTCCGTCTCAGGGATAAGTCCGGCGGTTTTGCCGGATGCCACGGAGGAACTCAACATGTCCGAATCCATTGCCTTCACCCGGAGCATCAGCGAAAACACCAACGAGAACGCCCGCAGCCGCACCGCGGCCATCTACGCCGAGCATCACGGGTTCATCCTCTCGGTATGCAAAGGCATCCTCAGGGACCAGGAAGAGGCCAAAGAGGCCGCCCAGGAGGTATTCATCAAGGTGCTGACCTCCCTGGCCGGCTTCGAAGGTCTGTGCCAAGTCAAGACCTGGGTCTACCGCATCGCCATCAACGAATGCTTCACGCGCGTGTCCGCCCGGAAACGCAAGCGCGATCGTCTTTCCCAATACGCCCAGCACCGCAGCATCGAAGAGGAAGCCGGATCGGTTGCCGGCCATGTTCCGCTGCTGGCCCAAGGGCTTTTCCGGAAGCATCTCCGCATGGCCGGAGAGGCCACGCGCAAGGTGTTGAACATGTATGTCGATCAGGGCTTGAGCCAGCGCGATATCGCCGATTGCATGGGGGTGTCCCGGGTGGCCATCACCCGCCGCATCACCCGGTTCCGCGAAGTGCTGGCCGACGGCCGGCCTGCCGGGTTGCGCAAGCAGCCCACGCCGGATCGGTCGATGGTGGAGATGCGGGTGCGGCAGGTAGCGTGAGGGAAGCGCGTTACCGGCCCGTGGGCGTCGGAATCCGGGCCACCCTTATCGCCACTACCGCTCTTACCGCCCTCAGTGCCATAAAGAACGGGGGGCCTTGATGAATGAGAATTCGAGGCACTGGCAATTGGTCTCCGCGAAGCCTGGGAAACTCTTCCGTCGCTCTTCCTCCATGGCCTCGCCGCAGGTATAGACGAGGTTCACCGGCGCATCGCCTTTGATCCATTCGATCAGCATGGGTTTTTCCATCTCGCCCAGATCGCTTTCCCGTTTATAGCAATAGGTAGAAGCGGAGTCGCCGTAGTTTGGATTTCTCCGCGATGCCCCTGCCCTTGGAGTTGGGTGCAGCGAGCCGCTTCCTGAAATTGAAGACCACGTACCGCGTATTTCCCACGGTCGCGGAATGGATTCGCTCGATTTGATTGTCCTTGCTCAGGAACATTTTGTCCTTCATCTTTTCGTCATCGGCCCAGGCGCCGACGGTGGAGGCCAAGCAAAGCATGCTCAGGAGGGTTCGGATGTTCATGCCTCGAAGACGCCTAAGACCGTCCATTCCGCTAGAGCCGGAAATGCGAAAACTTAATCCCGACATAACCAAATGGAGACCATTGGGCGCATACTTGGAAAATTCTGTCCTGAAGGCCGTTTTTGGCGACATTAATGGATAGCGGCTTGAAGACTCTGGGAGAAGACTCAAAGGCGTTGACTTTGTTTTCTGGATTCAAGGATGCCCACATGCGACTCCGGCTTTTCGAATTCCTTCGAGTTCATCCGCTCCGTAAGCGCCGAGATAAGCAGCAAAGGTATCATCACTTTAGGATAGAAAATGTCACCGCCAACAGCCTGCGAAAGGACAAATGCCGCAATCAAGGCGAAGCATGCATAGCGCAACGCGGAATAACCGCCCCGCGACATAACCCCGAGCTTTAGGAAAACGGCCAGAAAAAGCGTAAAGCCGATATACCCGGTTTGCACCACGAGATCCACGTAAAGCGAATGGTAATTGGTCTGACGATAGTATTCGTCGGCCAATATGGACTTGAAGCTGTAGGATACGGATCCGATGAGCGCTACGATTTGCTGCTGAACGTAAGTCGTCGCCTGACCCATATCCATAACCGTAGGGGTGGTACCGAACCCGAAACCAAAGGCTCCCGCATGCGAAGCCACGGTGAGGCCGGAGGTCATCGCCACCAGTCGCCCCGCATTGGAGTAATAATCAAGGGAAAACAGAGAATTGAAATTCATGATGAGGACGTTTCCGAGGAAGATGCTGATAAGGCCGCCGAACAAGACGGCGATAAGGATACTCCGGGGGGATACGCGCAACCCATTGACCTTCACCAAAGCATAGAGCCAAACCAGTAACAGTAAAGGCATGGCCGCCATGCCGCTTCGGCCTGAGCAAAGAATCAAGTGCGCCAGGGAAGCGGCAAGATTCGCTCTCAGAAGGACTTTGCTTACCAAAGTCCTTTTATCCAAAAGCAGGAAGGCGGACAAACCGAACGCGGACAATGCGAATAGGCTGGCCTGGGTGGGGTTGTGGAACAATCCAAGGGCCTTGAGGTTCCCGCCCTCCGTGAACCAGTTGGTCCCGTTCAAGATCAAATCGAAGCCGCGCCCGCCGTACACTATCTTGCCCACCTTGAACAGCACGGAATCGACGAACTGGGACGGGGTCGGGAAAGCGAAGTTCGCGATGTAGTACATGGCGATGGAGAAGAGCGCGTTGGCGAGCATGGAACCGATCAGGATGGTCAGCAGTCGGCGGGCGCGCTCCAGGGAATCGCACAGGTTGTATGCCACGAAGAAGAACAGGCTGAAGTTGAACCAATGGAACAGCTTGGACTTGGTCTCATCGATGTTGCCCATCAGCAGCGATGAGGCGAGCAGAAAGACCCCGAAGCCGGTGAACATCAGCAGGGTCGGAGACAGTAAGAGCCGCTTGCCCCGCGCCAGCAGCTTCACGGCCGCCAGCACGGAAAAAGCGTAGAAGGAGATGACCGGGAGCGTGTCGGTAACGTTGATGAAGATGGCCCAAGGCAATATCGCCATGCCGATAACAATCAGGGAGAAAGCGTCGAAGAAGAGCAAGGCCGCGCCCGTGGGGGCCGCCAGTGCCAGCAGGGTGAAGAGGACGGGCTTTTCCTGGCCCAGGCCCATATTCAGGAGCATGAGTGCGCCCAGGAAGGCACCGCCCAGAATGAAGTACGGAAGTCGGTCCCGTGTCGTGGGCCCGGCGATCGGGATATGCGGCTTGCCCGTTCCCATTCAGCGCTTCAGTGAGAAGTTCCTGAGGTTCCACAGCAGCAGCAGGCCGGCCAGGTGCAGGGCGGCGAAAGCGGCGAGGCTGGCGATCAGGATCAGCTTGCGCTTGGGTTTGTCCTTGACCAGGGGATATACCGGCTTCTCCAGGTAGCGCAGGGTTTCGCTGTTGCGGCTAAGCTTCATCTCCACGTCCAGCAGCTGGCCTTCCAGGATGGAGAAGGTCTCTTCCAGGATCTTCTGCTCGCGCAGCAGCTTCACTTTCTGGTTAATGAGGTCGGGCGTGGTGACGCCCATGTTCTTGCGTTCCAGCTCCACCAACTGCATGTCCCTGCGGTTGAGATCGCCTTTTACCTTTTCGCGCGACGAGGACAGGTAATCCATCTGCTTTTTCAGACGGTTCTCATTCATGGCGGCGCTGACCCGGTTGAGGATTTTGGTGACCTTGTCGAGCACGGTCTGGGAAACCACCTGATCCCATGAACTCGCGGACAGGGTGATGATGCCGGTCATGGCGTTGGAGCTCAGGTTCAGGTTCTTGCGGCACCAGGTCAGCATCGTGGCCCGGCCCTTGATGGTGGTGTCCGGATCCTTCTTGAACATGGAGCGCCTTTCCGTCTCCGTAATCTCCAGGGCGAACTGATCCGCGAAGGAATAGGTACCCAGCACTTCCTTGAGCAGCAGCACCTGGTTGAGCCCGGTGCCGCTCATGGAGAGGCCGGCCTTGGCTTTCGCCAGGGACAACAGGCTGGAGACGCCGCCTTCATCTTCCTGTTCCACCGGGAAGAACAGTGCTTGGGACGTGTACACGTTGGGAAGCGTCCATAGGATAGCGCCCACTAGGCCCGCGAAGACGGCATATGCTGCCAAGGTCGATTTCCAGCGATTGACCAAATGCTCCCACACGCCCAGGCGCGCCATCCCGTTCTCGTCCTTCATGCTTTCTCCTTTTGGGCGGAACCGTCCGCCCGGGCGCGGTCCGCCCGCGTGTCTTTGCTGTTTTTATCCGTCAAGGTGCCGAGGATCCCGGCCAATTTCGCGGACGAGTCATCCCAGGAAAACCGCTTCAGGTTGTCGAAGCCCCTGCGCGCCATGCCTTCGAGATCGATCCTTCCGGCATCGATGTCGCCGATAGCCTTGGCCCAAGCGTCTACGGATCCGGGATCCAGGAGCATTGCGGCGATACCCGCCACTTCCGGAAGGCAGGCCTTGTTGGAGCTGACGACCGGAACGCCATGCGCCATCCCCTCCAGTATGGGAAGCCCGAAACCCTCGTACCAAGACGGAAACAGGAAGGCCAAGGCATGGCGATAACGCGTCTGGACTTCCGCCTCGGCGACGTATCCCGGAAACAGGATGCGATCCGCATAGCCTTCACCTGATACGTAGGCCCTGAGTTGTTCGGCGGCATTGCCGTCGCCCCCGATGAGGATGAGGGGAGCGCGCAAGCGCGACGCTTTGTCCGCGGCCACGTAGGCGCGGCACAAGATCATGTGGTTCTTATGGAGGAGCAGTTTGCCCACGGTGAGAAAACAGGCCCCGGCGTCTTGGCCGATTGAAGCGCGCGGCGCAAGTTCCGGCGGACCGTTGTGAATCACCGATACGCGATCTGTCTGGATCCGGAACCGCTGGCGAATCTCCTGCGCCGCGTGCTCCGACACGGTAAGCACGCGGTCTGCCAGGCGTACGTTTCGCGCCGCGGCTAGACGTCGGTATATCCGGCGCAACCGGGAGTATTGCAATCCTCCCCGGGGATGGTATTCCGCGAGGTCGTGGATGAACACGGCTTGCGGGCAAGGCATGGGTTGGAACCAGGCGAGATTGGGCCGGAGGAATACGTCGATGGAGAGCCGCTTGACAAGGCGGGGCAGCGCCACCCTTTCCCAAAGCAACTGCAGGGGGAAACTCACTCCTCGACGGCGTAGGGAGAAAGGGAAAAGGATGGGCGTCACGCCCTTTACTTCGAACTGCGCGCGGTTCTCTTTGGACACGATGAGGTAAATCCGGACATCGGGATGCGCCGGACCCGCCAGGCGTCGCAAATGCTCGAGCAGGACGCGACTGACGCCGTACATGCTGTTACCGCAGCATAAGCTGTCGATCAGGATGTTCAAGCGCCCATGCCTTTCCGGGCCAAAGCCTCGCGATAGGCGTCGAGATGCCCTTGGCCCAAGGCATCATGGCTGATGCCGCGGACCAGCGTATCGAACTCATTAGGTCGGACCCCGCGCGCGCAAAGTTCCGCGACCTTGGCGGCCATGCCATGGGCGTCCCGGGGCGGCAGCAGCGCCAACCCGGCTATGCCGCGGTAGTCTTCGGGCGTATAAGGCCCGTCAGTGCTGACCACAGGCGTGCCCTGCATCAGCGCGGCCAGCAACGAAGTGCGGCGTTCGCTGACGCCTTCCTCGAATGGGAGCAGGCAGCAATCGCTTTCCGCAAGCACGCGCGCCACCTCCGCGCGGGGCGCATGCCCGGCGAACATGAACGCGCCTTCCAGGTCCGCGCGCCGCAGCAAATCCAGCAAGCCTGCGTGGTACGGATTGCTGTCCGCATCGAACCCGCCGAGAATTGTGAACCGGTATCGCTCCGCGCCAAGGATGCCGGCGATCTCGATGAAGCGCTCCAGTCCCTTCATGGGATCGAGCAGGCCGAAAAAAGCTACCTGGTAGCGTTCCTGCGCGGCGCGGACAGGCCGCGCGACCCTGGGAATGTTGCTTACCAGGGGCACGCGGCGCACGTTGGACTTCCAGCGCTTGAGGATGCCCGCGTCCTTGGAAGTGATGGTGATGATGCCATCGCTGAGCAGGGCGTTGAAGCAGGCCCGGGCGCGCCACCGGATGCGGCGTTCCCCGAATTCGTGCAACGTCGTGATCAAGGGCGTACCGCGGTGCTTCCACTTCAGCCAAGCGGGCAGCATATTGGAGAGAAGCGCGCGGTTGGTGGGTCCGCCCATAAGTGAAGGGTATTGCTGATGGAAGATGTCGGGCTTTTCCTTGACGATGATTTCGGCGATGGCGGGGAGGTCGGCAGCCCCCCAGGTGCGGGCCACTTTGTAGACACGCGCCTCCGGGAACAATTCGGGCTTCACTTCCACGGCATCCGAAGTCACCAACACAAGATCGAGCTTGCCGCGCAACGCTTTATAGACCTCATGCACGTAGTCGCCAACCCCGGATCGCAACTCAGGCACCGCCCCCGTGAACATCATCACCTTCATGCGCCGGCCCCGCGCGTTCCCAGGAACCGTTCGCGCAGCACGCGGGCCATGAAGAGCGGGTTGCCGATCACGTAGCGCCGGAACATGCGGCGAGGCTCCACGTACAACCGGTACAGCCATTCCAGGCTGTGGTCGGCCATGAAGCGCGGGCAACGGGGCACACTGCCGGACAGGAAATCGAAGCAGGCGCCGCCGGTCAACGCGATGGCCGGGTTCACGCGGGACCAGTTGCGTTTCAGCCATTCCTCTTGCCTGGGCATGCCCAGGCCGAGCACCAGAATGTCCGCCTTGGCTGCATTGAGATCCGTGACCACTTTGTCGTTCTCGGGCCCCTCGTGGTTGAAGAATCCGTCCCGGACGCCCTTGATGCACAGGTTCGGGAACCGCGCTTTGAGGTTGGCTGCGGCCTTTTCCGTCACGCCCGGCCGGGCTCCCAGGAAGTACAGGGAATGGCCATTGGCCTCGCAAAATGCGCCCAATTGCCACATCCAATCGGCGTAGGTGATTCGCTCGGGAATGAACCGGCCCCGCAATTTGGCGGCCCAGATCACTCCCGCGCCGTCGCAGAACACGACCGGGGCCGAGTTCAGGAATTCCCGCAGCCAGGGCTTGGCATAAGCCAGGTTCATGCAATTGACATTGACGTTGAGAACCAGGTGCCGCTCTCCCGCGGAAATTGTCCCGCCAATGAAGGCATGCAATTCGTCCACCGTCAGGGGAGTCACCTTCATTCCCAGAATGTGGAAATACGGCGGTATTGCCACGGATTCGTGTTGCAGCCGGGCGTTCACCATTGGAACACCGCATCGGCGCCGAGTTCGCTTCCGCCCGTCCCGGGAAGCGCGGTCCAACGGAGCCGCACCTGGACGAAGCTGCGCCAGAGCAGGGAAGTCTCCTGGGTGAAACGGGTTTCCAGGAGGGTGGCCCCGCCCAGGAATTCCTTATCCGTGCCGTCCAAGGCATCGTCATGGATGGTCCCCAGGGTTGCACCCCGGCCGATCCCTTTTTCGTTCCACTCGGCGCGGCTGCGCAACTGCAGCCATGCGGTGGGACGGTAGCTGGCCTGCACGTCCAGGGACCGGGAGTCCGGGCCTAACTTGCTCGCGCTGGAAACGTTGTAATGGCGGAAGCTGGTCTGCGGCTTGCGGCCGTTGTAGGTCCAAGGCTCCACGTGCCCGTATTCAACAACCAGGTCGGCATCGGCTTCGGGCCAGGGCGAAACGGCTTGGAACCCGGCCAGTCCGGACCAGCGGTTCTCCCAGAAGCCGTCGAAGAAGGTCGCGGGCCCCACCAGATCGTCGATGAAGACTTCTCCCCAGAAGGACAGGTTCTTGATCCGCGCGCACAGGAAATCGAATCCCATGGCCGCATTGTCGCGCCCGCCGTTGTTGGCTTCCGCGAAGGACAGGGGAACCAAGGGCAGCAGGTAAGCCCAATCGGGATCCCGGTCCTGGTAGATCACGATGTCTTGGAATCCGATCTCGAGCCACGGTCGCGGTTTGAATTCGAAGCGGTGCAGGTTGGCGTATTTGCGGATGTCGTAATCGGTATCGGTCATCTTGAGCAGATAGTCGTCCAGGGAAAGCCAGGGGGCGAAATCGATGCGCGCTTCCAGCATGTAGTAGGGAGGCGTGCCGGCGCCGGCCATGGAGGAAGAGAAATAGCCCGGACCCATGCGCACGCGATCACGGCCCGCCTTCAAGGTGATCCAGGGCAGGTCGAGCAGGAGGTAGTTCTCGAAGCGGTTGAAGGTCCGGTCCTTGAGCAAGCTGTCGCCAGCCGACTTTTCGACGGAGTAGGTTTCGCCGAAGCGGGGATCGAACTGGTGGGTGAACTGCGCCCGGTCGGTGAACTCGGTGTAGATGACGGCGTGGGAATAGAAGGAAAGGCGCGAAAAGGCCTTGCCGGATACGGTGATTCCCATGCCCGTGAGAAAAGCCGTCTGTTCGGAATCGGAGTTGGAATCAGATAAGGAGGTGGATTGCGAATTCGCCAGGAAACCCACGCGCGCTACGGGAGAAAGGCGGAAATCATGCCCGCGTAGCGGGTCGGACCAAAACACCAGGCTGGGACGCAAGGCCCGCAGTTCCGTGGCATTCAAAGAGGAATCAAAAGGCGACCAGGCGCCAGCCCCGGCCTTGAGGACGGCGCTTTCGCGCAAGGGGGAGGCTTGGGAGGGGAGCACAGTTCCGGTCCGGGACTGGACGCGGCGAAGGCTTTCCATCACCGGACTGTCGGCAGGGAGATCCAGATCCGGCTTATCCGCGCGCAGCGGCGGACATGTGCTCAACAAGGCCACGTGCAACCACAGGATGGGTAACGGCCTGGCCACGCGGCAGCTACGCCCGGCCCGTCAAGCCCTCGAGATCGGCTATCATCATTAATTCCACCAGCTCTTCAAACTTGACCTTGGGCTTCCAGCCCAATTTCTTCATGGCCTTGGTCGGATCGCCGTGGAGCAATTCGACTTCAGCGGGGCGGTAGAACTTTGGATCCACCTCGACGATCACCTTGCCGGACTTCTTATCGCGGCCGATTTCGCTGTCGCCATGACCTTCCCAGGCGATTTCATAGCCCGCGATGGGCGCGGCTTTTTCAATGAACTCGCGCACGGTATGCGTTTCCCCGGTGGCGGCCACATAGTCGTCCGGTTCCGGCTGTTGCAGCATGAGCCACATCATTTCCACGAAGTCGCGGGCAAAGCCCCAGTCGCGCTTAGCGTCCATGTTGCCGATGCGCAAGGTGGGCTGCAAGCCGGCCTTGATGCGGGCCAGGGACAGGGTCACCTTGCGAGTTACGAAGTTCTCGCCGCGGCGCGGAGACTCATGGTTGAACAGGATGCCGTTGCTGGCATGCATGCCATAGGATTCCCGGTAGTTCTTCACGATCCAGAAGCCGTAGAGCTTGGCGACGCCGTAAGGCGAACGCGGATAGAAGGGAGTGGTTTCCTTTTGGGGGATTTCCTGCACCTTGCCGTAGAGTTCGGAAGTAGATGCCTGGTAGAAATGCGAATCAAGCTTGTTGCTGCGGATGGCCTCCAAAAGGCGCAGCACGCCGGTGGCATCCACGTCCGCGGTGAATTCGGGGGAGTCGAAGGAGACTTTGACGTGGCTTTGGGCGGCCAGATTGTAGACTTCGTCCGGGCGGGTTTCCGCGATGATGCGGTTGAGGCTACTGGAATCGCCCATGTCGCCGTAGTGGAGGTCATAGACCTTGCCCTCTTTGCGGGCCTGCTCGCGGGCTTCCTCGATACGGGTGCGATTGAACAGGGAGGTGCGACGGATGATCCCATGCACGTCGTATCCCTTTTCCAACAACAATTCCGCCAAGTAGGATCCATCCTGCCCCGTCACTCCGGTGATCAACGCTACTTTCTTTGCCATCTTGCCAGTCCTCTTTGCTAACCCTTTTAGAGGTGCTTGTAAGGTAGAAAAAATGCGGGATTCCAGGATTACAGGCCCTTTTCTAGCTTTGACAGGATGAAGATTCGCGTCGGATTGATCGGTTTAGGCACAGTCGGCTCCGGGGTCCTGGACCTTTTAGAAAAGCACCGGGATTTCTTCACCCGCGACCTCGGCTTCGACTTCGAGCTTACCGCCCTCTGCTCCCGCTCCCAGGCCCGCCTCGACCGTTTCGCCACCAAAGCGCCCGGCGCCTTCCGCACCCAAAAGCCCCTGGAGCTGGTGGCCCACCCCAACGTCGACGTAATCCTGGAAGTCGCCGGCGGCGAAGACGCCCCCCGCGCCTGGGTGGAAGCCGCCTTTGCGGCCAAAAAGCACGTCATCACGGCCAACAAAGCCCTGCTTGCCAAGCACGGCAAGGATCTGTTTCCCCTGGCTGAAAAGTCCGGCTGCTTCCTGCTCTTCGAGGCCGCGGTAGGCGGGGGCATCCCCATCATCCGCACCTTGCAGGAAGCGTTCATCGCCAACGACATCCACGGCCTGGCCTGTATCATCAACGGCACCTGCAATTACATCCTCACGGAGATGACCCGCAAGCGTCTCCCGTTCGCCTCGGCCCTGAAGTCTGCCCAGGAATTGGGCTACGCGGAGGCGGATCCCACCTTCGACATCGAAGGCACCGACTCGGCCCACAAGGTGGCGCTCTTGGCTTCGCTGTGCTACGGCAAGTTCGTCGACTACGCCAGCATGACCGTGGAAGGCATCACCACCATCTCGGACGTCGACATCGCCATGGCGGAGGAAATGGGCTTCGCCATCAAGCTGCTCGGCATCGTCTCGCAGAACCGCGAGGGCGACATCCAGGCCAACGTGTATCCGGCCCTGCTTGAGAAGAAACATCAGTTGGCCACGGTGGACGGCGTGCTCAACGCCGTGTTCCTCAAGACCTCGGCCGTGGGGCCTATCCTGTTGACCGGCGCAGGTGCGGGCATGCTGCCCACGGCTAGCTCGCTGATCTCGGACCTCGTTTCGCTCGCGCGCCAATTGGCCACGGGCAATCCCAAGGCCCAGCCGATGGGCTTCTTCTCTTCGCGCAACCGCGCCGAACTGATCCCGATCGATGAACTAGAGACCGAGTTTTACCTGCGCCTCACGGCGGTGGACAAGCCCGGGGTGCTGGCCAAAGTGACGTCCATCCTCGGCGAGGAAGGCATTTCCATCCGCGCTCTGGTGCAGAAGCCCGAGCACGACCCGGAGCACGTGCCCGTGATCTTCCTGACCCATGCCACCCGGAATGCCAATATCAGCAAGGCCCTGAAGCGCATCGACGCGTTGGACATCATCCAGTCGCCCACCCAGGTACTGCGCTTCTACAAATAGATTTGCGCCGAAAACCCGCTATTGCAGGTTTTCGAGGTCGAGCAGGTCCTGAACGCGTCCTGTCGCGCGCTTGTTACGGATCAGATGTTCCTTTGAAATGATCGGGACTTTGAGTCCATAGAATTCTCCATCGATCAATCCGCTGAAAATTTCCGGATTTTCAATCCCGTCGATGGAGGTAATCAAATCAATGCGGACAGGGGGGAAGCCGAGTTGAATGACATTTCCTTCGGTTTCCAAATCCGAGGCAGTAATCGCTAGGCCGCCGAAGCCGAACCGGCCCAAAACCTTTAAAACCTTGCCTGCGTTTTCGGGACTTCTGGCGACCAGGATATCCATGTCACCAGTAAAGCGCGGATAGCCATGGTAGGCGACGGCGTAGCCGCCTATGAGGGCGAACTCAGTTTTTTCTTCGAGTAATAAGGCTAAGAATTCTTTGAAGTCCGGGTTCAGATTCTTGGCGGCTTTCAAAATATTGCCTCCGTAAAATGGCCATGGCGTCCAATCTTGCAGAAGCGGTTTGTGAGTGCCAGAAGGCTTTGTCCTCGCCGGCATCATGCAATTTTCGCACCTCGGCTTTTGGAGTCCCAGCATCTCCTGAATTCGCAAAACTCATCTTCGCTCCACCGGCATTCCTTATTCTACTCCAGAATACCAAAGATAGCCATTTCAGATCGACCTCAATCGCTCATTGCCGACTGCGCCCACAGTCTTGAATGTCACGACCGGGTCACGGTTCCGCACCGCTTGCCACCCGCTCCCCGTTTCGTACATTTCCTGCCCGCTTTTTGCCTGGAAAGGCGAGACCCCATGGCCAGCCATGACGCGGGATCCTTGTAGTTTAGCCCCCTAATCCCCCTGCCGTCGGGAGTGCCGGAACCTAAGATGCTCGCCAGGAAATTCGAGAAATACTTGATCTTGGTTTCGGATGCCGCGTCGATCAACCTCGCCTTCGCGCTGATTTTCTGGATGCGCTACCAGAGCGGCATTTTTCCCGAGTCCTTCGATCCCGATCGCAGTTTCGGGCATTTCACCCGCGTCGCCTTCATTTTATCCCTGATCTGGATCGCTTACTTCTTCATCAGCGGCCTGTATCGCGACTGGTACCTGCAGTCGCGCGCCGTGCAAATGCTGGTGGTGTCGAAGGAGATCACCACCGGGTGCCTGATTATCTTCGCAGTCACCACCGGCTCGGATATCCTGGAGCAGATCCACGAGCATAGGCTGAACCATGTGTTCACCTGGTCGCGCCT
>JBDSIO010000212.1:0-16782 GCA_039917895.1 Fibrobacteria bacterium
TGGTGGCAAGGTCGTATCCGTTCAGATCCATTGTGCCGGAGGACTGGTTGAAAGAGGTAAAGGAAGTCGCGCTGCCCTGCCTGAGCGTTCCTGCCCCGGAGTGGACAATGGCGGGGTTGGTGAAACCCGCCAAGGTGGTGAAAATCTGGGTCCCGGACGCGGCCGAGAATTCCAATGATCCGGTTCCCGTCGTGGTCACGCCCGCGAGATTGCCGAGGTATGCGTTTCCGGCCGATACCTTAAGGTTACTGGTCCCGAAATCGAGCGTGCCGACTCCGCCAGAGCCGTTCACTCCTCCCACGACGTGGGTAAGGCCTGTTCCCAGTTGGAACGCGCCGTTCCGGATCATCAGGATGTCCGCGGTCACGATGGGGTTGGTCGTGACGGTTGTGACACCCGTTCCGAACTGTTCCACCCGCGGCAGCGGCAAAGAGGCATGGGGAACAAAGGTCTGGGACGAAGCGCGGGTGAATTGCAGGATGCCGGTGCCGGGGGTCAAGGCTGAGAGGAGACGCAAATCCACGTCGGCGGCCTGCAGCTTCAGGGTCGAGGAGCCGAAGTCGAGTCCGCCTCCGGTTACCGTGAAGGTGGAGGCGATGGTATGGGTGAGGCCCGCGCCTAGGTGAAGGGTTCCGTTCAAGATCGTAAGCGAGGGCGCCGAAACATTGGAGGCCAAAATGGTGGTGCCTCCGTTGCCGTTCTGGATCAGGCTCAACCCCGTTTCCGAAGCGTTGGGAACATAGTTTTGGGCCGTCAAGCCGATAAAGGCGAGGATACGGCCCGCCGCCGCGGAAAGCGTCGCCGAGCCCAGATCAACATCGCCTTTGGCATTCACATCCGAACTGCCGAAATTCAGCGCGCCGGCGCCGGATATGCCGTTCACGGTATGCGTCATCCCCGCGCCGAGGTTGAACGTACCCAGTCCCAAAGTCAGATTGCCGGCCGTAAGCGCGGCCCCGGAAACTGTTGTGGTGCCGGCGTTGCCGTTCTGGTGGATGTTCGGGAAAGACATTCCGGTCTTGGGAATGAAAGTCTGCGCGCCAGTACCTGTGAAGGCCAAAGTCCCGGTCCCGGCGATAATGTTTCCTCCTGAAGAGAAGTTGGCGATTCCGCCGGTCACGCTCAAGGTATGGGTCGTGAAGGAGAAATCGCCGGAATACCCGTTGGTAAAAGTGATGGACTTGACCGCTCCGTCCACGTCCAGCAGGGCATTGTCGTTGGAAAGCCCGTCGAAGGCCACATCTTCGGACGCTGACGGCACCGCATCGCTGCCCCAGTTGGCTGCGGTGCTCCACTTATAGTCGCCGCCGCCGCCGTCCCAACTTGTGGAAAAGGTCCAGTTCGAATTCCCCGTGTTCGCCGAGCAATTGCTGCATGCGCCGGCTTGGACAGAGGCATTGCTGTTGCCCAGGGTGAGGAAACTGCCCGTGAGCGCCCCGGTAGCGGCCAAGGTCCAGTTACCGGCAGGGGAGAGATTCAGGCGGCTGCCGCTGGACGCGCCCGCCAAGGTGGCGGTCCCGGCCACGGTGATGGTCGCGCCGTCCAGGCCCGCGATGGTGGCCGGCGTGCCGTTGGTGATGGAAAAGTCCCCGCCGTTGTTCACGGTGATGTCGCGTCCGTTGAAATCAAGTCCGCCGGCGGAATTGAGAAACCCTTTGCAGACCAAAGGATAGGCCGCAAGCTGGAAGGCGCCCGCACCGGTGTGGGTGACGATGGGATGCGTGACGGATCCGTTCATCGGGGTCAGCATCTGGGTGCCGGTGAGGTTATTGAAATCCAAGGTTCCCGTACCGGGGACCAGGGCGGCAAGTCCCGTGAAATTCGCGCTGCCGTATAAGATGCGCAAGGTGCTGGCGCCGAAATCCAGGGTCGCTGCGGAAGAGTTGGAGGCCAGGCTCCCCATGCTGTTCATCGGTGAGGCGCCAAGTTTCAAGGTACCCGCGGATAGCGTCAGAGCACCGTCGCCGAAAAGCCCGTGGTTCACGACCGTCCATTCGCCTCCGGCCCCGTTCAGCGTGATCGCGTAAATGGTATTGTCGATGTCGATCGTCCTGCCCGCCGTGGTTCCGTTCAGGGTGATGGTTCCGGAATTGTGGTAGATGGCCGCCGCCGAGGCGATGGTTATATTCCCGGTGACGCCGAAGGAATTGCTTGCAGGAAGGCGCAAGGCCCCTCCGGTAACGGAAAGGTTCCCGATGATGGCTGCAATCCCGCCGGTCACGTTCAGGGTTCCCGCCGACACGGAGACCGTACCCGTGGGATTCAGGGCGCGGGCGGCGACGTCGAATTCCCCGCCGGTAACGTCCAGGTTTCCGCAGGTCAGATCATTCGCGGAAAGGGCGGTGGTTCCAGAGCCGCTTTGCCGGATCGACGGAAAGGCCGAAGCATGCGGTGCAAAGGCCTGGCCCCCGGACCCAGTGAATTCCAACAATCCGGTTCCCGCAACCATCGCGGACAGGTTGGCGAAGTTGGCCGAACTTCCCGAGATTCTCAAGCTGCTGCTTCCGAAGTCCAGGGTTCCTCCTGAACTGCTGAAGGTCCCGATCTCATGGGCGCGGCCTGACCCGAGGTTGAGCGTGCCCGTCTCCACGCGCATGTATTGACCTTTGAAGTTCCCATTCAGGTCGAGTAAACCCCCGCCTGTGGATCGGACGATGCCGGGATGGGTGGCGGTGGGATGGGGGATGAAGGTCTGGGTGGTCGCGCTCTGGAAATAGATGGTGCCCGTTCCAGGCAGGACGTTTGTGAGGCCTGACAGGTCGAACGTTCCGCCTGTAAAATTGAGCGTATTGGCGGTGCCGAAATCGACATCGCCTCCGGTCGAAACGACCGAAGAGCTGATGGTGGCGATCCGGTTCACCCCGAAACCAAAGGTCCCTGACGCCAGGGTAAGAACCGGAGTATTGAGATCGCCGATCAGGGTGGTGCTTACCGATCCGTTCTGCATCAGGTTCAAATCGGGTTCCGAAAGCTTAGGGCGATAGGTTTGCGCGGACGTTCCCGTGAAGGCCAAGGTGTTGGCCGTGGTCGCAATCACGTTTATGGTATACAGGTCGACGTTTCCCCTGGCGGAAAGGTTCGCCGAACCGAATTCCAATCCTCCGGTGCCGGAAACCGCGCCCACGCTTTGCGTGAGAGCGGTGTTGCCCAGGTGGAAGACGCCTCCCGCCAAGGCCAGGCTGCCCGCCGCCAGCTGGCCGGCGACCATGGTGGTACCCGCGCCTCCCTTCACGATATCCGGCAGCAGGGTGCCGGATTTGGGGCGTAGATTCTGCGCGCCATCGCCCGCGAACTCCAAGGTTCCCGTGCCCGCGGAAATCGCTTCGTCGCCTTGGAAGTCGGCGTCTCCGGCGGCGATGGTGAGCTTGTGAGAGGAAAAATCCAACCTTCCCATGTACCCGGAGGCGAAAGTCAAGGAGCGCACTTCGACGTCTGCGGTCAGCATCACGTCTTTGCTCGAAGTGGAGTTGAAAATCGCATCCTGATATCGGGTGGGAACGGATTTGCTGCCCCAATTCTCGGCCGTGCTCCAGGAGGTGTTCGATCCTCCGCCATCCCAGGTGATGGGGAAACCCCAATTCGCATTATTTCCCAGGTCCCGGCAATCGGCGCAGACACCTGGGTTGTAGGATGCGTTGGCATAGCGCAGTGAGGCTTTGGAAACATTAATGGTACCGTGGCCGGAAAGGTACCAGACCGATACGGGGTCCAGGTTCAGTGGCGAGTTGGCGGAAGCGCCAGTCAAGGATACATTGCCGGCCACCGTGACCATGCGCCCGTCCAGGCCTGAAATCGAGGCGGCGTTTCCGTTGCTGATGGTGAAGCCGCCCCCATTGACCGTGGTGAGGTCGTAGCCGTTGAAGTCCAGGATGCCTGCGGTTTGTGAAAAGGATTGGCAATTCAAGGCGAAGTTCAGCCGCAGGGTTCCCGCGCCCGAATGCGTGACGCTGGGATTCGCCGCGGTGTTTTGAGGGGTGTATGCCTGGATTCCGGTGGTTCCGTTGAAATCCAGGGTTCCCGTCCCCGGGACCACGCCGGACAGCGAGCTGAAGTTCGCCGACGACCCCGAAAACCGCAAGGTTGAGGAACCGAAATCCAATATGCCGCCTGTGAGGGACAAATTGGTCGACACGCTATGCGTCAGCCCTGCGCCCAGGAATAAGGTACCGCCGGACAGCGTCAGGTTTGCCAGCGCCAGGGGATTGACGCCGGTGAGGGTCCAACCGCCGGTCCCTTCTTTGATCAGGTCGCCCCCGGGAAGAGTGCCGGCCAAAAAACCGCCTTGCGAACCGCCTAAGGTCAGCGGATAACCGCCTGAGATGGCTCCGGTATTGGCGATGTCGATGCCGGAGTTGGGCCCGCCCACGATGCTGGCGGCGCTTCCCAAGGTGATCGGGCCCGCGAAACCGGCTTGGGTGGCGCTGGTGTTCATGAGCGCACCGTTGTAGGCTATGCCCGTGCCGTTCAAAGTCAGCGACTCCGCCTTCGTATAATTCACGCCGCCCAAATCCAACGCGGCCCCGGAGGCCACCGTGGTTCCTCCGGCGCTCGATCCCAGCGCATCCGGATTGCCCAGCGTGAGGATTCCGGAATTCACCAGGGTAGCGCCCGTATAATCGTTGGCCCCGGATAGGGTCAGGGTGTTTGGGCCGTTCTTGACCACGCTTCCCGTGGCGTCCGTACCAGTGATCTGTCCGCTGTACGTGAGGTTGTCCGAACGGTTGAATACGATGCTGCCGCTGCCGCCGCCCGCGAGAATCAGGGTTCCCGTCACCGAGCCGTATGTGCTCCCGGAGCCGATGGTGAACGCGCCGCCCGTTATCAAAGTCGAACCGGTGTAGGTGCTCGTACCGGTCATGGTGAGGGCTCCGGCATTGATCTTCATCACCTGGCCGGCTCCGCTGATGTTGCCGGAATAGGTCTGGGCATCGCTTCTCGCGAAGCGGACGGCTGCGCCGGAAGCGACCACGCAATTTCCGGACAAGGTTCCCGTGGTCCCATTGTCTCCGATGGAAAGCACGCCGCCGTTCACCGTGGTCAGGCCGGCATAGGTATTGTTGCCCGTCAGCAGCATGTAGGCCGCGCCCTCCTTGGTCAACGCCACCGTTTGGGCGGTGTTTTTAATGACGCCGGAGAAGGTGGTTTGGACGCTGGTCCCTCCCGTGGTCAAGGTGAAGGTGCCGGAACCGGCACTGTTGTCCACGAATCCGGTTCCCGCCAAGGACCCGATGGTCTCGCTGAAGCCGTTCATTTCCAAGGTGCCGTGCGCGGTAACGTCGCTGCCATCGGGTATCACGTCGGCGGCTCCCAATATCAAGGTGCCCGCGTTGATGGTGGTGGGGCCGTTGTAGGTGTTGTGTCCGCTGAGGGTCCAGTTTCCCGCGTCCGTCTTGGTAAGGGCGCCGGATCCTGTTCCTACTATGCTCGCGAGGTCTCCGGAGGAGTTCCCGCCCAAGGTGAGGGAGAACCCGGTTCCCGTGATGGTTCCGGAATGGGTGAGGGAGATGGGGCCCGCGCCGCATTTGACGCTGCTGGACGACCCGAGGGTGATGAGGCCTGCAAAGGTGGCCGCCCCGATGCTGTCGTTGCTTAGTGCGCCGACATTGCCGGGGCCCAGGCCGTTCAGCGTGAGGGGTTCGGGATTGGTGTAATTCACGCCATGCAAATCCAGGGTGGCTCCGGCGGTTACGGTCGTGCCCGAGGACGTGCCGCCCAGCGCCGAGGGGTTGAGCGGCACCAATGCACCGGCGCTCACGGTAGTGGCTCCGGTATAGGTGTTGGACCCTGTCAGCACCCAGGCTCCATTGTCCTGTTTGGTCAGCGCTCCCGATCCGGTCGCGAGGTTGCTCTTGAGGGCGCCTCCCGCGTTGCCTCCCAAAACCAGGTTATAGCCGGTTCCCGTTATCGTTCCCGGATGGGTGATGGCGATCGTGCCCGCTCCTCCCATGATGCTGGCGCTGCTCCCCAGCGTGATCAGGCCTGCGAAGGTCGCCGGAGCGACGGCGCTGTTGATCAGCGCGCCGCCGCCGGCAAGGCCCGTTCCGTTCAAGGTCAACGGCTCGGGGGCGGAATAATTGACGCCCTTCAAATCGAGAGCGCTGCCGGCGGCGACGGTGGTGCCCGCGGCAGTCGTCCCCAGGGCGGAAACGTTGTTCAGGACGATGACGCCCGCCGCGACGTTGGTGGTCCCGGTGTAGGTGTTGGCGCCGTTGAGCTGGAGGGCGCCGGAGCCATTCTTGGTCAAACTTCCCGTGCCGCTCAGGACGCCGTTGATGCCGATGTTTCCCGAACAATTCCAAGCGGTGTTAAACGCGCCTGCGCTCAACGAACCGCCCAGCTCGAGCATTCCGCCCGCGGCCGCGCTGATGGTCGGGGCGGCGTTGAAGGTGATCGGATTGTTGAAAATCATGACGCCGCCCGAGGCGTTGCTCACGATGGCAGAAGCGCCTCCCGTGAGCGCGATGTAGTTGCCTCCGACCGTGAAAAGGCCGGAACCGGCGCTGAAGGTGATGGAATTGAAGGAAGTTCCGGGGGTCATATCATTGTTAGGCGTCAGCCGGGTCGAGCCGGCGAAGACGAGGTCGTCCCCGGGCAGGGGTGCGATTCCGCCCCAGTTGGCCGAGGTGCTCCAATTGTCGTTGCCGCCCGCGCCCGTCCAGGTCCTGGTGGCCCCTGAAGCCGTCCCGGCCATAAGCAACACGCAGGTTACCCAGGAGCGGAGACCGGCGCGTAGGTACGGGGCGGGCATCCGGCGCCCCGCGGAGGAATAATCCCTGGTAACTCGCGTGTTGCGCGCCGCCTCGGTTCCCGATTTCCGAACCTGTTCCATCTTCAAATTCCTGAAAAGCCGGGTGGCCGGCCGCTTAGATAGTATCGGCAGGAACAGGCATTGGAAAAGGATTAAGAGGGGCGAAAACTTCCCGGGCTCCAGTTTATGAGCGGGACCGTGCCGGCAAAGTTGAAGTAAAACTTGACGTGGTGGCGCGCCGCCATTTAAGATGGATTGCGCCGGTTCCGGCCTTTCCACCCGATCCTTTCCGACCGATCCTTTCCGACCCGGAGGGGGCGCTAAATTATATCTTCCAGAATGGCGGCCTAAAGGATTCATGGCCGGTCTGGAGGTTCATGATTTTCAAATGGCTCCCTTGGAAATATCTCGTTCGCCGCGTGGCGCGCCATCACGGGTTCCTGGATCCCATCCTGATCCTGTCCAGGCTCGGGAAATTCGCCCAACCCTCCGAAGTCGGCGAACCCATCGAACTGCTTCGCGCCGGCCTGGTGTTCCATGCGCGCGGCCTCATGAACACCCGGGCCATCCAGAACAACCTCGACTGGATCTGGCCCTATTGGGTGGAGCGCCAATTCAATCCCCGCGACCCTTCCTTCATCCCGCGGGCATTTTCCATCAGTCACATTAACCTGTCCCACCGCAACTGGACCTGCGTGGGCATGCCCGACGCCCCCTATCTTCCCATCGTCGATCCCAGCGGCCTCGTCACACCCTATTACGACGGCTGGTCGCTCGACGCCTGGATCCTTCCGCCCGACGGGCCCAGGCTATTCCCGTCCAAGTCCAAGCAGGCGGTGCAATCCCTGGCCCTGGATGCCGCCGGGGTGGCGGTGGACACGCGCCTGGAAGAGGACGGCATGCGCCTGGAATCGCGCGTGGAAGCCCGGGACGAAGGCGCCGCGGGGCAATGCCACATGCGCGTGCTGGCGGATTCCAAAAACGGAGGATGGCTGGCGATTTCCCTGCGGCCTTATAATCCCGAAGGCGTCAGTTTCATCCATGACGTGCGCCTTGATTCCGCCCGCAAAAGCTGGATCATCGACGGCTACCCGGCCGTCGCCTTCTCGGAACCGGCCTCCCGGCATTACGCATCCGAATACCATGTGGGCGATGTGTTCCACAAGCTGGTCGGCGAACTCGAACAGGAGGATCAGGGATCCCATTGCAAGGTAGGGCTTGCCACCGCCGCGGTCCTGTTCCCGCTTCGGCCGGGCGAGCGCAAGTCCATCGAAGTGAAAATCGATCTCGCCGGCGACAAGGAAACACCGAAACAGTTTCCGGTCCGGCGGCCTCCCAGCCCCTGGGCGCCGGCGCTCGCCGGACTGGCCCGCCTGGAAACGCCAGAACCGAATTTCGATTTCCTTTACCAGGCGGCCATCCGCACCCTGATCCTGCATTCTCCGGACGAGGTGTTTCCTGGCCCATACACCTATAAACGGTTCTGGTTCCGCGATGCCGCCATCATCCTCAACGCCATGCTCGCGACGGGCATGGGCGACCGCGTCGTGCGGACCCTGGATCTCTTCCCTTCTAAGCAGACCCACGCGGGATACTACCTATCGCAGGAAGGCGAGTGGGATTCGAACGGCGAGGCCTTGTGGATCCTGTGGCGCTGGTGCGAAATGACGGGCTCTTCGCCCAAGCCGGCCTGGCTTGCCTCCATCGCCAAGGGGGCCGAATGGATCATGCGCAAACGGGTCGTCCGCCATGCGGAGCCGTCCGTGATCGGATTGCTTCCGGCCGGGTTCAGCGCGGAACACTTGGGGCCGAACGACTATTACTACTGGGATGATTTCTGGGGCGTGGCCGGGCTGCAGGCCGCCGCCCGCTTGTTGGAAGGATCCGGCCGGGAAGCCGCCGTGGCCGCGGCCAAGCAGGGCGCAATGGATTTTCTCTCCGCAATCGATCGCAGCCTGAAATCAGCCGTGCGCAAGGACGATCTGAAAGGCGCCCTGCCGGCTTCCCCGCTGCGGCGGATGGACTCCGGCGCAGTAGGCTCGATCGCGGTCAGTTATCCCTTGAACATCTGGCCCGGCGACGATGCTCGCGTCAAGGCCACTCTTGAGTTCCTGCTCGATAAATGCATGGTGAAGGGGTCCTTTTTCCAGGACATGATCCATTCCGGCATGAATGCCTACCTTACCTTGCACATGGCCCAATGCCTGCTGCGTTTGGACGATCCCCGCTTTTTCCAGTTGGTTAAGGACACCGCTGCCGTGGCCTCTCCGACGGGGCAGTGGCCCGAGGCCATCCATCCCCACACCTTGGGCGGCTGCATGGGCGATGGCCAGCACGTATGGGCAGCGGCGGAATGGGCCCTGATGATGCGGAACATGTTCATGCGCGAAGAGGAGAACGTGCTCGTGATCGGTTCCGGCATCCCCGAAACCTGGCTGCAATCCGGCAAGTCCATGTCTTTCGGCCCGGGGCCGACCCGGTTCGGCGCGATCACCGTGACGATTCATCCGGCCTTGGGCGGAGTGAAGGTTTCCTGGAAAGGTGAGTGGAGGAAACGTCCCGCCTGCATCGTCGTGAAATTGCCGGGCCGCAAGTCCGTGACAGTGACCGAGGCAGGTGATTGGGAGGTCTTGATATAGGAACCGGCTCGCCTTGGGGACGAGCCGGTTAACAAGGAGACGGACGAAGAATAACGGGTTTTGGGGACCCTGTCTCCATAAATGAGTCTACCATTTTACTGGCCTGGAAGCAATTATTTCCGTTTGCCAAGTCGGCTTGAGGCCACCCGTAACCGGAAAAAAAGACGCTATATCGGCGGAGTGGGGTTAATTATCCCGGGTTTTTTCCCGTCCGGCGCCCCGATAGGGAAGGCGATTACCCAGCTTGGAATCATTTCACCGAATCGTTCAATTTCACTACCACGGCCTTGCCGCCTTGGCCCGCGTCGGTGAAAGCTACATGAACGGATCCCGATTTTCCAAAGGCCAGATCGATGGAGCCCGCCCGTCCCTTCGAAAAGCCCTGACGGCAGGCAGGGAGCCAGCCGCCTCCCGTGAATTTCATCACCGTAATCCGGCCTCCCCGGCTTTCGTCCGCGAAGGCCACGTACGGGATTCCGCGGGAATCGATGCGCAGCCGCATGGACTGGACCGCTTCATCGCTGAAACCGGCCTTGCCCGCCACCGTCCAGCCGGAATTGGATGCGGTGAAGACCGAGGCCTTATAAAGGGACGTGCGATCCGGGAATGCCAGGAACAGTTGGTTGGCGGGGGAGACGGCGATGGGAACCGGGCCCGGCGCGGCGCGGGACAGCATTACGTTTACGTCTCCGGCCGAGCTCCAGGTGGTGCCGTCGAAAGCCATGACGGCGGGAGAAACCGCGCCATTGCCTCCACTGGACACGATAGGTTCGTTCGCTTTCGTAAAGGCGATGTTCAGCGGGCCGGAAGGGTTGGTCGAGAACCCCGGCAGTCCCACTTGGACCCATTTGGATCCGGACAGCTTGCGCACCGAGGCGCGGCCCCCGGAAGCGGAATCGTTGTAACCCACGTGGGGAATGCCCAGGCCGTCGATGCCCAAGGCGGTGAAATCCGCCTTGGCATCGGTGACGGTGGAATTGCCCACCCCGGACCACCCGCTGCCATCGAAGGCTTTGAGGGTCAAGCGGTTGTTTTGCGCGGCGTCGGCGAATAGCAGATAGGGCATTTCCCCTGGGCCGATCCCCAGGTCGCAGCAAGCGTATGGCGGCTGATCGGTGGGTTTCCCCAAATCCTTCCAGGAGGAGCCGTCGAAGGCTTTAACGTGGGGGAGATTCCGATCCCCGCCGGCCCGTCCCAGGTCGATGAAGGCCAGGTAGGGTCTGTCCGAGGCGTCCACGGCCAGGGACAGATAGGATGCCACGCTGTCCGAAACCCCTCCGCCTCCCAGCGCGTACGTGGAGGCCGCATAGACCGTGGTCTGGGGGGCGCTCAACGGACCCTCATGGCCTTGCTTCAGCGCGGCCACCGCGAAGGTGTATTGCACGCCATGGTCCAATCCCGTGATTACGTAAGGCGACACGGCATCAGGAATGCGGATGCCTTTTTTGTCCACTGCGCCTGCGGCTGCGTAGTACAGGTTGTAGGTGGCCTTGCCCGTCGCATCGTTCCAGCGCAAGGTCACCTTGTCCAGTTCGGCAGAGGCGGTAAAGCCTGTCGGCGCCTGCATGGGGATTCCCGGACAGGGAAAACCCAGGATGGATTCCCCTTGCTGGTTCTCCGCCCTCAGTATGAAGGCGTACAACTTGTCGTTGACGAGGCCGGCCACCCTGGCAATCGTGTCATTGACGGTCATTTTCTCCACCGTGGTGTCGATAGCCGTTCCCTGGCCGTAAAAGACGCTATACGTCTGCGCCCCTGCGACGGTGCGCCAGGTTAAATCCACGCCGCCGTCCCGCATCACGGCGATGGGGATCCCGGGCGCGGCCAAGGGCGTAGCGGCAAGGGTGTCGCCCGTCGACGATTCGATCCCGCCCGCCGAGCCAGCCACGAGGAAGTAACGGGGTTCCCCGTCCGGCAAGCCAGTGACTTCATACGAAGTGACGCTGGAGGTGGTGCGGACCGGCGCGTTCTTTCCCGACCAATGGTAAATGGAATAGGTCGCGGCCCCATCGGCGGGTTGCCACTCCACCTTGACGCGCCCGGTCGAAATGCGCGCGGAAAGGCCGCGCGGGACCGCGAGCGGAATCGAAATGACCGCCGGCGCGAGCGAGGAGGATCCGCCGGCCACCATGGATTGCACGCTGACGGCGTAACGCTGTCCGTTCGACAATCCGGTCAGGGTATCCGGCGAGGTACGGTTCGCGCGTCGGGTCCCGCCCGTACCGGTGGTGTCGCCTTTTGACCAGTAAAGATCGTAGGCGGCGGCCCCGAAGGCGGTATCCCAGCGGACGATGATGCGCTTTTCCCCCGAGACCAGCTCCACCTTGGCGGGAGGCCGGACAGGGGTCGCGTGGACGGTGTCGCCCATGCGGGATTCGGACGCCCCGCTCATCGAGGTCAGGGCGAAGGCGTAGCGCACGCCGTTCTCCAGGTTGGTAACGGTGTAAGGCGAGGTCACGCCCAAAATCCGGTTATCGGTGAGATCCACGCCTGTCCCGGTCTTTACCGCCCCGGCCGCGGTTCCGGGGGCGCCGGCGGTCTCGGCTCGGAAATACAAGTTGTATCCGGACGCGCCCTGGGCGGAAGTCCACTGCAACGTGACCTTGCCGGTCCCGGAGGCGGCGGTGAATCCCGTCGCGAAGCCCATGGGCACCACCCGCACCGCCGGGGATAAGACCGATACGCGTTCGCCGTAAGCGGAACGCACGGCGAACCAATACGTCTTGCCGTTTCCAAGCCCGCCGATGACCTTTCGCGGCAGCGCTCCGTCGATGACCACGGCTATCGACGTGTCGAAGTATCCGCCCTCGTTGTACACCAGGGAATAATGCGCATCCCCCGGGATCGGATCCCAGACCAGTTGCGCCTGTCCGTCGCCCGGCTGGGCGGAAAGCGGCGCGGGAGGATACACGGCCACGCAGAACTGGCCCGAGAGCGAGATCATCTGTTTCGCGGAATCCAGGGGCGCGCAATCAAGATCATCCTGGACCTTGTCGCCGTCGTCGTCGGAATCCTGCTCGTTGGGCTTGCCGTTGCGGTCGGTATCCACCAGTTTGCCTAGGTCGGGGATCAACGCCGACGAGCCCTTGCTCTTGGCCCAGGCCTCCAGGCCTTTGCGGGCCAGCTCGGGATCGAGGGTGCGCTCCGCCTGGGAGATAACGCGTTTGTTACCCTCATTGAGGGCCCCATCCCGTTCCAAATCCGCGGCGAGCGAGTCCAGGATCGCCTGCATGGCGCGGGACGACCGATCCCCAGATCCATCGGACGGATTCGCCACGCCGCCGGCGCGATTCGCCGCGGCTTGGCACAGGATGCTGGTCACACCGAACAGGTAGAGGGTGTGCGGATTATTGCCTCCCAATAGATCAAGCGCCGTTCCGGCCGCGGGTGCGCTGCCTTCTCCATTGGCGATGCCGAGCTCCCGTCGCAGTTCCATTTCCGCCTGGGCCGCGGCGGCGGCGAATTTCTTGCCTTCGAACATCAGCCGTTCAATGCGCCGCGAAGCCAGATGCGTGAATGCATTGACATGCAAGATGCTCTTTAGGTCCTGGGGAATCTGGGCCACGGCGGTCAGGCGCAAGGGAGTCTGAATGGTGATCCCGGCGAGTTCGTCGAAATATTTGCCGGTGCAGGAAAACTCGGCCACGCCTCCCGGAAGGGTCAGGTGGAAGTCGCCGGAATCGTTCTCGGTCGCAGTCCGGTAGTTCTTTCCGTTGGGTTCGCCGCGTTTACCGAGCATGGATACGCGGACATCGGAGTTCGCCGCGAAAGGGCCCTTGCGGAAATCTCCGCGCATGCGGTATTCGGCCTCGGCTCCGGCGGATTTCTCCGTGTCCAGACAACCTTGGAAAACCGCCAAGGGAACGGAAAAGGTCAGGCAAAGGGCGGCATAGAGCAGGTAGAGGAGGGCGGAACGGGAAAAGGTTCGCATGACGATTGATTATATACGGCGGATCCTCTCGAATAGTGTGTTTGGGAAGGAATCGGATGCTCCAAATCCGGTATCCTCGATCCATTCAAAAGGTGAAAAAAATGGTGAAAAAGGATGTAATAAAAAAGGCCCTTCCCGCAGTGAAGCGGAAAGGGCCTTTTGGCGTTCCCAAGGGGATTCGAACCCCTGTCGGCGCCGTGAAAGGGCGCTGTCCTAGGCCTCTAGACGATGGGAACCGGACCAGAGGGGCGAAAAGTTAATTCCAAACAAGGGTTTTTGAAAGCCCCAGGTCGTCGATTCTCTCAAGATCCGGCCGGAATCGGCGCATCACCCGTTTACAACCGAATTTCAGGTCTTGAGTTCGTAAACCCGACCGTTCACGAAGATTTGGAAGAGCTCCGCGTCGATTTTTCCGGCCTTGACCTCGAAGTTGATGATATCCAAGGCTTTGTCCGCGGGCATGGCGCGCTTGTAAGGCCGGTCCGCCGCGGCCAGGGCATCGTAAATGTCGCAGATGGTCATGATCTGCGAGGGCAGGGGAATGGCGTCGCCGACCAGCCTACGGGGGTAGCCCGAACCGTCCAACTTCTCATGATGGGCGTAGGCGATATGAGGCACGTTCCGTAGGTCATGCGTCCAGGGGATCTGGGACAGGAATTTCCAGGTATGCGAAACGTGGGAGTTGATCTCGTCGCGCTCGGCTAGGCTGAGTGTGCCGGACGGGATCATCAGGCGCGCCATTTCATCCGGTTTCAGGAAGCCAGCGGCCGCGCCCGCAGCATCCAGATAGGTGCGCAGACCCAGGGACTTTAACCGAGCCAGCGTATCTTCGTCCAGGCGCATGGGATCGTTGGCGCGCAGGACCGCGTCGTAGAACATGTCGACACCCTCGAGGTTGCGCTTCTCCTCTTCTTCCACTTGCCGCAAGGCCGCTTCCGGATCTTTATTCCCGCCGGCGCGCAACAGGGCCACCTTGGCCTTTTCCGCCTCCCAGTTGGCCGTGCGCTTGATGAAATCGGCCCGCAGTCGGATGCCTTCCATTTCCTCAGGGAACAATTTCTTGGCCTTGGTGAGGATGTGTTCCCGCACCCCGATTTTGCCGAAGTCGTGAAGCAGGGCGGCATAGCGCATTTCACGCACCTGGTTGTCTTGCAAGCGCACATCGCGGTATTTTCCGGTGGAGCTGCGGCTTATGCAGTCGGACAGGCGCACGCAATAATCCGCTACGCGGTGGGAATGTCCCGAGGTGGTGGGATCCCGGGATTCGATCGCGGTTACGCTGGCATTGATGAAGCCTTCGAACAGGCTTTGGATGTCGTGCTCATACTGGGCGTTCAGCAACGCCACCGAAGCCTGGGACGCCAGCGACAGCGAGATATTGAGATCTTCCTGCTTGTAGGGCATCACCTGTTCATCCGCCGCTATCACGGAAGTGATGGGCCGGGTCTTGTTGCGGCATTTGTTGATCAGTTGGATGGCCCCGACCACCTGGTTGCGGTGATCCTTCATAGGCAGGGTGAGCATGGAACGCGTATGGTAGCCGGAGGCGGTGTCGAATCCGTGGTTGTGGCGGAACTCGGCCGTCTCCGCGATGTTGTACACGTCCGGGATGTTGAGCGGTTTGCCTTCCAGCATGGCGAAGCCGCTGATCGAGGATTTGCTCGGGACCATGGTCATTTCGGCGAAGTCGAGGCGCACCGAGCTATTGCGGGTCAGCTTGAAGCGGATGCGTTTGTTGGCCCAATAATTTTCGGGAATGTCTTCATCCTGGTTCTTGCGTTCCACCAGGTAGAGGCAGCCTGCGTCGCTGCCTGTCAGTTCCATGGCCTTTTCCAAAATCATGATCAGGAGCTGATCCAGGTTCTTTTCCGACATCAAGGCGATGCCCACCTGGTTCAACTGCCGATTGCGGGCCTCGGTTATGGCATTGGTGTTGTGCAGTATCAGGCATTGTTCCTTGAGTTCCAGCAGGCGAATCATATGGCTGCAGGCCAGGGACAGCTCTCCCGCCGTCGGGTTTTTGGAGATGCGGATATCCACCCATGGGGGCGAGGCGGGGCCCATGGTGCCGGAAGGATCCCATAGCATTACGCCGACGTGCTGGAAGAGGAAATCGTAATCCTCCCCGGGCTCGAGCGAATCCGGCTGGATAACGAGGATGCTGAAGGGGTAAATGTCCTTGAGGGACAAGGACTTCCGGGTTTTCAAACCGCGTCCGTTGTTCAGGGTTTCGGGGAATACCAAGGAGGTGAAATTATGGATTAAAACCGGCTGAAAGGACGCCTCACGGCCTGGGTCGGCATTTTCAGGAAAGGACGGAGCCACGTCCGATTATAACCATTTCCCGGCAGCGGTTTCAGCGGGTATTTTCCACCCGTGGACAGGTTAAGCCGGGATTGGGCCTGTCACGGGGGAGCCGACGAGATGGCGTTCAAGGGCCTTTATCTTTCGCCAAAACTATTTTAAACTATAGTCCTATGAAAAATTGGCTCCGGGGAAGGGTAAGCGCCAGGTGAAATACGGCATTTACTCCGACATCCACAGTAACCTCGAAGCCTTGGAGAAAGTCCTCGAAACCATGGAGACCATGGGAGTAGAGCGACGGATTTGCCTCGGCGATGCGGTTGGTTACGGTGCCAACCCCAACGAATGCGTCAACCTCATCAAGAATGTCAGCTCGGTAACCTTATTGGGAAACCATGATTCCGTGGCGCTAGGCCGAGAGTCATCCGAGAACTTCAACTTTTACGCGCGCAAGGCCATCGAATGGACCAAGGAGAACCTTGACAAGCCTTCTGTGGATTTCCTCGACAAGCTTCCCTATGTCGTGGATGAACCGCCGCTCACCTTCGTGCATGCCAGTCCGCGATCGCCCGTCGATTGGTACTACATAACCAGTTTCGATGATGCCATCGACGCTTTCTCCTTCTTCAGCGAGAAGATCTGCTTCGTGGGCCACACCCACATTCCTTCCATCGTAGTGATGGAAAACGAACAGTCTTTCTGGGTTTCCGAAACCCTGTCGCACAAACTGCTGCCCAACCAGCGCATACTCGTCAATGTGGGCAGCGTGGGGCAACCACGGGATCGCATCCCCTTGGCCAGCTGGTGCCTTTGTGACACCACGGCCATGACCGTGGAAATCGTTCGCGTGACCTACGACATCCCTAAGACCCAGGAACGCATGCGCAGGCTGGGTTTTGCCGAGTTCCTGATTAATCGATTGGCAGAAGGCCGTTAAGACCGCAGGCACCGCTGTGGTCCCTCGCTGTCCGATACTACCCTCCACACTTAAATGATAATGGCTTGGGGGTATTTCTAGGCTGTCGCTTCCCAACCGCTTTCTTACCTTTCCCACCACTGCATGAAGCCTTTCAAACCCCGCCGATCGCCCTCCCGCTCCTCCGACTCTTCACCTGCCAAGCCCCGTACTTCCAAGCCCCGGATACCGGTGCCTCCGCATA
>JBDSIO010000213.1:0-2850 GCA_039917895.1 Fibrobacteria bacterium
CGATCCATGACCAAGCCGAAAACCTTCTACGTCACCACGCCTATCTACTACGTGAACGATGCGCCCCATATCGGGCACTCGTATTCCACCATCCTCGCTGACGTACTCACGCGTTTCCACAAGCTTGCGGGCGACGAGACATTTTTCCTTACCGGCACGGACGAGCATGGGCAAAAGGTCCAACAGGCCGCGGACAAGCGGGGCACCACGCCGAAGGAGCATTGCGACGCCTATTCCCTGCGCTTCAAGGAAGCATGGAAGGAAATCAACATCGGCTTCGACAAGTTCATCCGCACCACCGACCCGGAGCATATCGCCTTCGTGCGGAAGATGGTGCAGGCCTTGTGGGACAAAGGCCAGATCTACGAGAAGGAGTACGAGGGGCTTTATTCCGTGGGCGAGGAGCGTTTCTTCTCGGAGAAGGAACTCGTGAATGGCATGGACCCCATCAGCGGCCGGCCCGTGGAGCGGGTGACGGAGAAGAATTATTTCTTCCGCATGTCCGCCTATCAGGACTGGCTGATCAGGTACATCGAGGAGAATCCCGATTTCATCCTGCCGGATTTCCGCCGCAACGAGGTGCTGGGCTTCCTGCGCCAGCCCCTGAACGATCTCTGCATCAGCCGGCCCAAGTCCCGCCTATCCTGGGGCATCACCTTGCCCTTCGACAACGATTTCGTCGCCTATGTCTGGGTGGACGCGCTTTTCAACTATATGTCCGCCGTGGATGGCAAGACCTTCTCGGACGGCTCACCGGTGTGGCCGGCAGATTACCATCTGCTGGGCAAGGACATCCTGACCACCCATGCGGTATATTGGACCACCATGCTCAAGGCGTTGGATCTGCCCCTCCCCCGCCACTTGCTGGCCCATGGCTGGTGGATGATCGACAATGCCCGCATGTCCAAGACTACTGGTAACGTGGTTGATCCCATGGACATGAAGACCGAATTCGGCGTGGACGTGTTCCGTTATTTCCTGATGCGCGAAATGGTCGTGGGGCAGGATGCATCTTTCAGCCGCGACGCATTGATATTACGCCTGAACTCGGAATTGGCCAACGACGTGGGCAACGGCCTGAGCCGCATCCTGAAGCTGGCCGCGACGGGTTTGGAAAGCAAATTGGCCCCCGCGGCGTCGGAAGGCGAAGAGGAGATCGCGTTGCAAAAGGCCGCCAATGTCGCCGTGACCTCGGCCCTGGACAAGGTGCACGCCCTGAAATTGTCGTTAGCCATCGAGGACACCCTGGTACTGATCCGGGCCGTTAACCGCTACCTGGAAATGAAGGCCCCGTGGAAACTGGCCAAGGAGGGCGAAGCGGGGAAAGCCAAACTGAATTCGGTCCTTTACCACTCCGCCGAAGCCCTGCGCATCGGCTTCTCGCTTTTACATCCCGTTATGCCGACCAAGATGGAGGAGGCCCTGGCGGCGCTTGGGTTGGCCATCAGACCGGCCGGCTTCGAAACCAAAACATCGCCCCTGGTCTGGGGCGGATACACTTTCGCGAATCCATTGGCCCAAGGAGTGAACCTATTCCCGCGTTTCGGGGTAACAGGCTCGCTAAATGCAACCCTCAACTCGGATACCCTATCGGGCAAAGGTTCCGTCGGCAGGCCCACCGCTCCCGCGGAACCCTTCTCCCAGGTGCACCTCAAGGTGGCCCAGGTGGAAAGCGTAGAGGAACATCCCAATGCCGACTCATTATATGTGCTACGCCTCAAGATCGGCGAAGAAGAACGCACTGTCTGCGCGGGTCTGAAAAAGCACCTGACCCCGGAGGAAATGCGCGGACGCAAGGTGGTGGTGGTCTACAACCTGAAACCGGCCAACCTGAGGGGTGTGGAAAGCAAGGGCATGATCCTGGCCGCCGAGGACCCGCAAGGGAAAGTTATCCCTGTGGATCCCGAAGGCGCTTCCTCCGGAGACGATGTAACCGCTGAAGGAATCACCGCCGCCTACAAGGCCGACCTGACCATGAAGGAATTTGAGAAAGCGCCCTTATCGGTCCAATCCGGTGCGGTGCGTTACAAGGACCACCCCTTGAAATCCCCCAAAGGTCTTGTGAAAGCCCAGGCTATCGACGGTACCCAGGTTCGCTGAGATGACGCGCACAATGGCTCCTCGGGGTTCCTTTGACTTACCTCCCGAATTTCGCCCCATGCAAGGGCACCAAATCGCCCTTACTGGCCTACCTAGGGGGGTCCCTCCGGTTGGGAAACCTATGGAATTAACTAATTTGTTACTGATTTCCATGATTCGGCTTTTAACAAGAATGGTTCAATAGGATGAGCAGCGACCAAACCCAGGAACCGGCAACCGGTTCTTCCACTCCGGCGCCCAAGGCCCCCGAGTCCAACGCTCCGGCGTCTATCACCGAGGACCAGGCGTCCCCGTACTTCCAGGCTCCCGTCCGCATCATCGAACCCACCAACCCGCTTCCGGACCTGGCATTCGATCAGCTCTCAGCGGCCTTGCAGGCCGTAATCCGCGGAAACGGCTGGAGCGATTTGATGCTGGTGCAGAAGAAAGCTTCTCCCTATATCCTCAACGCCCAGGATATCATCGTCCAGTCCAAGACCGGTTCCGGCAAGACGGGCGCATTCGTGCTGCCGCTTCTGGAAGTGATTGAAAAGACCCACAAGGCCCCGCAGGTGCTCATAATGACGCCCACGCGCGAACTCGCCCTGCAGGTCTACGAAGAGGTAGTGAAGTTCGGCGACCCTATGGGCATCAGCTCCGTGGCCGTCTACGGCGGCGTGGCCTATGGCCCCCAGCTTGACGCCTTCAAGCGCGGCGTGCAGATCGTGGTGGGAACCCCCGGCCGCCTGCTCGACCATATCATCAATGGCA
>JBDSIO010000214.1:0-7290 GCA_039917895.1 Fibrobacteria bacterium
AGATCATGTCCGGCGACAGCCCCCATGAACCGGAAACCGTGCTCAAGACCATCCTCGACGACGTGCGCATGTTCATCCGCAGCGAACCTTATCATGATGATTTGACGATGCTGGCGATGGAAGTTACGGGGTGATCGCGGGAAAGATAGAGTTCAAATTTATCAGTGAAAAGTGCAAAGTTAAAAGTGGAAAAAAGCGTTGGTGGCTTTGACGACGTCGGGGAAGTCTTTTGCCGCTTCCAAGGGTCGTAGCGTTTATTTCCAGTGGGATTGAAAATTTTCACTTTTCACTTATAAATTTTCACTTTACACTCTCTCCTAAAATCCCCGAAGCGCCTGATCCAAAGCCTCCAGAAACAACCGATTCTGGCTCTCCGTCCCGATCGTCACCCGATTCCAGTAATCCAATCCGAAGCTTCGCAATGCCCGTACGATCATGCCGTGCTTCAGCATGTCTTCGCACAGTTCAACGGCCGGACGCTTGGTTCGGAAGCAGATGAAGTTGGCCTGGGTGGGGATGAATTCAAGGCCCCGGGCCTTCAGTTCCGATTCCAGAAAAGACCGGCCGGCAAGATTATTGGCGAGGGAACGCGTCCTGAAGTCAGTGTCGGCCAAGGCCGCCAGGGCAGCCGCCTGCACCAGCAGGTTCACGTTGAACGGGGTCTTGACCCGCGCCATTTCCTGGATCAGCAGGGGGTGGGCGAATCCGTAGCCCAGGCGAAGTCCGGCCATGCCGAAGATTTTGCTGAAGGTGCGGCAGATGATGAGGTTGGGGAAGTCCTTCAAAAGCTCCACGGAACGTGGGAAATCCGCCGCGTCCGCGAATTCGCAGTAGGCTTCGTCCACGACCACCAGGGTCTTACGCGGAGCCGCCTGCAGGAAGGTTTCGAGTTCGGCGTGGGTGAAATAGGATCCGGTGGGATTGTTGGGGTTGCAGAGGAAGACCAATTTGGGCCGCAACGACAGCTTTCCGCGGAATGCGGCCAAATCATAACGGTTGTGCTTGAGCGGGATCTTCGCGATGCGGCCATCCATGACCCGGCCCGAGAATTCATATTCTGAAAAGGTGTTCTCGGAGACCAACACCGTTTCGCCCGGATTCAGGAAGGCCGCGGCGATCATCAACAACACCTCGTCGGAACCATTGCCGACAGCCACCTGGTCAGGTAACAGTCCGTGGGCCAAGGCCAAGGCCTGACGCAGCTCGCGGCTGGCGCCGTCGGGATACAGGCTTATGCGCGGGAGCGCGGCTTCCACGGCTTTCAGAACCTTTTCGCTGGCGCCCAGCGGATTCTCATTGGAGCCCAGCTTGGTTATGGCGTGTGGGTTGTACTTGGCCCGCACCTCTTCGATGGATTTGCCAGGCACGTAAGGTTTCAGGGCTTGGATGGATGCGCGGGCGATCTTCAGGATCGAGGCTTCCGTCCATCCGGAGGGCTCCGGCCGCGCCGAGGGATTGTCCCCATGTACGGGCACGGTCGTGGCGGAGGCGGTCTTGCGGCTTCCGGTCTTTTTTTTCTTTTTAGGGGTCGGCATGTGCGTGTTTGTGCCGGTCCGGAGGGGTCCCACCCGATCCAGGCAGCCACGCAAGGTAGTCATTCCGCGGAAGGCTTCAAAACTCCTTAAGCCAATAGACCGGATCGCGGCCGCCTGAAGCGGGCTGGGGCATGTCCGTTTTCAGCCCCGTTTCCGGCGCGCGCGCCCGGAGCCGCGCGGGAAAAACCTATACTTTCCAGCCAAGTTCCAATACGGTTCAGCTTCGATCCGGAGTCCGCGAGGGCGCAAGCACCAATCCCGACGGGGAAGGGGATTGGGATGGGGGCTTTGCCGGATGGCGCAGGGACGGCAGGCCGGCCGGTGGCCGGTGGACGCGAAGCGGGAGGAATGATGCGATCTAACCTGAAGGTGACCTTGGCCATCCTGATCGGGGGCCTGCAAGCGGCCAACGGGTTCAATCCCATCCATGAAAGTTCCTACAATCTTGAGCCGCGCGGAAACTATTCGACGGGCGCGAACCTGGCGGTGGCCGGCATCGTTGATTCGCGGAACACGTCGGTCTGGGCGATTCCCGCTTCCGTCGCTTTTCGCATCACCCCGCGCATGGAACTGGGATTAGGACTGAAGACCCAATGGGGCGGCGGCGGCGATCACGTACCCTACCTGGTCTTCGGAGCGAAATGGATGGCGCCCGGCCAGACCAGCTATCAGGCCGATCTGCTGGTGCCCGCCAATTCCAATTCCGGCACGGGTTTCTCCCTGGCCTCGCACCACCGTTTTTCCTATGGTGATATGCTATCCTCGCGCCTCGCCGTCCGATTGGGATTCATGGAAGCGCTGGTCAACAACGATGCGCTGATGGCGTTCGAGACCGGCTTCTACCCGGCGCTGTCCTTCGGCAACGGGCTTTCGGCGGAGTTGGGCGCTATCGGCTCCAGCCAGACCAAAGAATTCGAAGGCAATCTCGCAATGGATCTGCAGCCCGCCTTGAACGTAGGTTTCGCCCGCGCCTCGACCCTGCAGGCCGCAGTGGCCCTGGGGCTGGCTGGGGATCACAAGGAAGAGATGCGGGTTAAACTTACGGTTAACCATGGGTTTTGAAAAACAGATAGAGTGAAAAGTGAAAATTGAAGAGAGAGGCGCACGCGCTACGAATGCCTGGAAGCGGCCCGCGAAAGCCCCGCCGTCGCCAATGCCGCCCATCTTCCTCCGGAAATTTTCACTTTTCACTTTTCACTTTTCACTTATAAATTTGAACTCTCTCTTCAGATGTCATGCAGAGGTTGATCACTCAACGCTCGGCACCAGCGCCGCGGCTTTTTTAGCGGCTTCCAGCACCAACCCCAGCTTTTCGCACAGGTCCGCGTCCTGCCTGCGCTCATCGAGGATCAAGCCCACGTAGCTATTGATGCCCATCAGGGCGTTGTTCAAGGCATGAATCGAGACGGCGCCGAGCATCGGGGCATGCGCCTCCACCGATTCCGGCGGGGCCTCGCGGATCCGCACCACCTCTTCCAATCCATCCGCCGAAGGGACGCGCTCGAACCGCAGCGGCTTCAGGGAATAGGCCGAAAGCAGGGCCGCATGATAGGTCAGCCAGGCCTTTTCCATGAACACGTTCAAGGTTTTCCGCTGGATCACCAGCTCGTTGTCGATGAAGGGAAGCTTGAAGGCCCCAATTTGCGTGGCTTCGATCTCGAAGGAGTAGCCGATGCCGCGGATGAACTCCAGGATATCCGTGGACAGGCATCCCTGGGCCTTCAACTGTAGCCCTTCCAGATACCCGCTATCCATCAGGATGGCCCCGATGCGGGCGGGAAGGCCCCAGGGTCCGGGCGGATCGGCCTCGGCCGAGGCCCGGTCCACGGCGGAATAGAGGGCCTCCAAATACCCCAATAATTGGGTCAGGTATCTTTGGGATTTTTCGAAGGAATCGTTTTGCATGGAATCCCGTCCTCGTACCGAAAAGTAAATAGGCGAAGGCCCATCCCGGGCCGTTCCTTCCTCCGCGGGCTTTCTTGCTAACTTTTACAGGGTGTTGAAGAAGTCTCCCCGGACGTTGTCGGGCTGCGCGCAGCTCCAACCCCGCCCGGATTAATGCCATGGAAAACCTGATCCGACCGTTGAACATCACGGAAATCTTCCATTCCATCCAGGGTGAGGGATTCCATGCCGGCACCGCAGCGGTATTCATCCGCGGCACGGGATGCAACCTCGCCTGCGACTTCTGCGATACCGACTTCTCGCCCCGGGAGAAATTGAGCCCGGAAGCCATCCTCGATCGCATTTCCGCTTATGCCTGCCGGTTCGTGGTCTTGACCGGCGGGGAGCCGACCCTCCAGGCCAATGGCTTTCGCGCCCTGGTCAGCCTGTTGCATGCGAAAGGCTATTACGTGACCCTGGAGACGAACGGAAGTTCAGCCGACACGCTGGGCGCCGATTGGGTGACCGTAAGCCCCAAACTTTCGCAAAAGGGATCCTGGGTGCTCAAGCGCGCGCAGGAACTCAAGCTCGTGTATGAGTCCCAGGATCTGGCCTTCTACGAAGACTCGCATTTCGAGCATTATTTCCTCCAGCCCAAGGAGATCCGTACCGCACCTTGGGGCGGGGGAGAGCGCGACGCGGTCCGCACGCGGACGGAATGGGAGAAGACTTCCCGCGCAGTGATGGCTCGTCCGCGGTGGAAGCTGTCGATCCAATTGCACAAGGAATTGGGGATGCGATGAGAGGAGAAACCAACCAGGTGGGCAGTAAGGACGCCACGGGTCAGGAGGATGACTTCTCAGGTCGCAAAGCCCTGGTGGTCTTTTCCGGCGGTCAGGATTCCACCACCTGCCTGCATTGGTCCTTGGGCCGCTTCGGCTCCGTGGAAGCGATCTTCTTCGACTATGGCCAGCGCCACGCCGCCGAAATCCAGGCCGCCGCGACCATCGCCGCCCGCCTGTCAGTCCCCCTCAAGGTTTTCCGCCTCGACTTTTTCCGTGAGATGGGAGGCAATGCCCTGGTCGACCGATCCATGGCCATCGAAGCCATGCCCGAAGGCGGCGGCCTGCCGAATACGTTTGTGCCCGGACGCAATCTCATCTTCCTGACCTACGCCGCCAGCTATGCTTTCACGCTCGGCATCCGCGACCTGGTCACCGGTGTCTGCCAGACCGACTACAGCGGGTATCCCGATTGCCGCGACGCCACCATCAAGAGCCTGGAACAGGCCCTGGGCCAGGGTCTGGGCTGGATAGATTCGGGACGGCCGCCCACCCAGGCGGGCGGTTTCGCCATCCACACTCCGTTGATGTTCAAGACCAAGGCGGAATCGGTGCGGTGGGCCGTCGAACTGGGCGCCCTGGATTCCCTGGCCTACAGCCATACGTGTTATGAAGGGGCGTTTCCACCCTGCGGCAAGTGCCCGGCCTGCCTATTGCGGAAAAAGGGCTTCGAAGAAGCGGGCGTTGAGGACCCGCTGGATCTGCGGGCCTCGGAAGGCTGAGCCTATTCCGGGTTACTGCGGGTTTCCGTGGAGCTTAGGGCCCTTAGCAACGGTAACGGCGGGCGTAGTCGTAAATGTCCTTCCAGATTGCATCTCCTTTGTCCCCCAATTTCTCCGCGTTGATCACGGCTTCGAAGCTGGAGCCGGTTTTGTTCAGTCCGATCAGGATGTAATCCTTCGCGCCTTTGGGCTTCACCTTGATATCCGTATCGTTGGCGGCCGCGTGGTACTCCCAGCCCGAGGAACGTTTCAGGCGCAGCAGGAAGCTGTTGAGCGCCCAGGAATTGGGGAACATGATACGGGCCTTGGGACGGAAATTGGTGCTCATAATGCCTCTGCTATGTTCGGGTGGGCGGCAAAGCCGGAACCGCGAACCCAATATGCTGGGTATTGGTTCCGGATCGGTTCCGGATCGGTTCTGGTACGTTTCCGGTTCGACTGACAGAAAATAACAACATCGCACCCCCGGCGGAAACCTCGGCGAAACTGGCAATCACCTTTCAGAATAGGTATGCTTGGGGAAAAGTTCCGGAGCGGTCATGGAAGACATCAAATACGACATATGCGTGATTGGATCAGGCCCGGGCGGATTCGCCGCGGCCATGCGGGGCTTCGACTTCGGCAAAAAGGTGATCCTCGTCGAAGGCGGCAACCTGGGGGGCGCGGGCATCATGCACGGCGCCATGACCTCGAAAACCCTATGGGAGCTTTCCAAGGATTATGCAGGCGCCGCCGCCATCGACCGCGGCTACCGCGCCATGGGCCTCTCCGTCGACTATGAGCAGGTGCGCGACACCGTGATCCAGGCCGCCAAGGAAAAGCAATACCAGATGCTTTCCCAAATCGAAACCTTTTCCGAGCCCCGTTGGAAGGGCCCCGGCTCCCTCACCCTCAAACGCGGGTGGGGCAAATTCATCGACAACAAAAGCATCGAAGTGTCCATGGCCGACGGGAATACGGAAATCGTCAGGGCCGATTTCTTCGTCATCGCCACCGGATCCAAGCCCCGCGACTTCGCGGGAATCCCCACCGATCATAAGCGCGTGCTCACTTCCGACGACATCCTCAGCCTCAAGCAATTCCCGAAGCGCTTCCTCATCATCGGCGCCGGCGTCATCGGCTGCGAATACGCCACCATCTTCTCCAACTTCCACCAGACCAAGGTGCACCTGCTGGATCGCCAGTCGCGCGTGCTGCCCAATGAAGACGAGGACATCTCCGAATTCGTGAACACCAACCTCACGGCGCGCGGCGTCGAGGTCCACCACAATGCCATCATGCGCAAGATCATCCACCACGAGGATTTCCTGGAAGTGGTGGTGGATTACGACGGCGGCCGCACCCAGGTGCTCGAGGTCGACGTGGCGCTGGTCTCGGTGGGACGCATCCCCAATCTCGACAAGCTCGGCCTCGATAACGTCGGCATCAAGATCAACTCGCGCGGCGCCCTCGACACGGACACCGATTGCCGGGTCAAGGGCAACATCTTCGCCGTGGGCGACGTCACCCAGCACTCCGCGCTCTACAACGTGGCCGAGATGGAGGGCCGCTACGCGGTCAAATCCATGTACCTCAGGAACAAATACCCCCTGCGCTACAGCAACATGTCCACCATCATGTTCTTCAATCCCGAAGTCGCCGCCGTGGGCCTGAATGAGACCCAGTGCCAGGCCAACCATATCCCCTACCAGGTGGCCTACTACTCGAACGCGCTGCTCAACCGCGCCATCGCCATGCGCAGCACCAATGGGTTCGTGAAAATCCTGGTCAGCGACGACGGCGCCGATCGCATTCTGGGCATGCGCGCCGCGGGCCCCCAGGCATCCAACACCATCATGGTGATCGCGCACCTCATGGATCAGGATAAAGGCGTGACCGATATCATGAAATCAATCCACCCGCACCCCTCCATCACGGAAGGCATCCAGGAATGCCTGCGTCTGCTGGTGAACAAATCCATCTTCAAGCCCCAGGTGTTCCCGGATTTCATGAAGATCCGCAAGTGGAAGCCGGACTAGGGCGCCTCGTTCCAACGGCGGGGCGATCTGCTGGCGCTTCCTCGGGTCCTAAGCTGGGGCTCTAATCTTTGAAACTGGGCCTGATTCCGAAGACTACTGTGGTCCGCGGGCGGGCCCGGTGCGCATGGGCGGCGCGAACTGCGCTGGACTTTGCGCTGGGTCGATGGGCGTTCGGCTTCAGGGGACGACCGCTCATCCTTGGGTTCGTCCCGCACCGGACAAGCGGTCTTTCTTCTCCCTGTATCGGCTCCCCTGAACCCGAACGCCCTCCGCTTGTAATGCGCCGCCC
>JBDSIO010000215.1:0-7594 GCA_039917895.1 Fibrobacteria bacterium
TGCGCGGACGCGCCGCCCATGAGATCATCTTCAACACTACCGACGGCAGCTACCGTTGCCCCAACTCCCAGCAGGGCTACGCCCCATTCACGACCTGGACGCGCGGCCTGGCCTGGGTCATGCTCGGCTACGCGGAAGAACTGGAATTCCTGGCTACCGTGCCGGATAAGGAAATGGACGCGGCGGGAGGACGCAAGGCCGTGGAGGCCATGATGCTCAAGGCCGCCAAAGCCTCGTGCGACTTCTACATCGCCCAGACCCCCAAATGCGGCATCCCGTATTGGGATACCGGGGCGCCCAACCTCCACAAGCTCGGCAACTACCTGGATCGGCCCGCCGACCCGTTCAACGAACACGAACCCGTCGACAGCTCCGCCGCCGCCATCGCCTGCCAGGGCCTACTGCGACTGGGCCGCTTCCTGCGGGCGCGCGGCGAAGCGCTCGGTTCGAAAGTCGAGACGGCCGAAGGCGACCGGTATTGGCAAGCCGGGCTCACCGTGGTCGACAGCCTGTTCGCCGAACCTTACCTCAGCGCGGATCCGGCCCATCAAGGCCTGCTCCTGCATTCCGTCTACCATCGTCCCAACGGCTGGGATCACATCCCCGCGGGAGCGAAAGTCCCGCTCGGAGAGTCGAGCCAGTGGGGCGATTACCATGCGCGCGAAGTCGCCTTATACTTGCAGAGGATTATCAAGGGCGGGAAGTATTACGCGTTCTATGGGGCATGAGACCGGGATAGAGTTCAAAATGCAAAGTTCAAAGTGCAAAAGTCAAAGTGAAGGAAAAGAGACGGCTTCGTTCCTGCTGAGCGATCCGAAATCGCGTACCCGCCACGATAAAATCGCAAACTCTCCCATTTTGCACTTTGAACTTTGCACTTTGACTTTTGAACTCTCTTCTTTCCCATAACCCTCTGTCCACTTGAATCGAATCGCAAACGGAGAACGATCGGCACATGTCAAAAAGAGTAGCGGCGATAACAGGTGGCGGTAGAGGCATTGGCTTAGGCATCTCCACCAGCCTCGCAAAGGAAGGTTTCGACCTGGCCATTTGCGGTCAGAAGGAAGAGAAGGATGTCGAGTCCCTGGAAGGCCTGCGCAAGCTGGGCGCCAAGGTCCTGTACGCGCGCGCCAACGTGGCCGAAGCGCGCGATCGCGAAGCCTTCCTGGAAGCCGTCAAAGCGACGTTCGGCCGCCTCGACGTGCTGGTCAACAACGCCGGCATCGCGCCCAAGGTGCGCGCCGACATCCTGGAGGCCGGCGAAGAGAGCTTCGACGAGCTCATCAGGGTCAATCTGCGCGGGCCTTACTTTCTTACGCAGAAAGCTGCCCAGTGGATGATCTCCCAACGCAAGGAAGACCCGTCCCTGGTGCAATCGATCATCAATATCACTTCGATTTCCGCCACGGTGGCCTCGGTCAACCGCGGGGACTATTGCCTGGCCAAAGCCGCCCTGGGCATGTCCAACCAATTGTGGTCCGTGCGCCTGGCCGAGTTCGGCATCCCGGTCTACGAGGTGCGTCCCGGCGTCATCAAGACCGACATGACCGCCGGCGTCACCGGCAAATACGACAAACTCATCGCCGACGGCTTGGTACCCCAGAACCGCTGGGGCTTCCCCGAAGACGTGGGTAAGGCCGTGGCCATGCTTGCGCGAGGGGATCTCCCGTATTCGACCGGGCAGGTGCTTATGGTGGATGGCGGGTTGACGCTTTCACGACTTTGAAGAGAGAACTCAAAAGGCAAAATGAAACTATCCCGGAGATTGACTTGAGCGACGTGATCGACCGACTACGAACAATCCGCCTAATGCCCGTGGTCATCATCGACCGCGCCGAGGACGCCTGGCCCTTGGCACAGGCCCTTAAAGCCGGCGGCCTGCCCTGCGCCGAAGTCACCTTTCGCACCGCCGCCGCCGAGGCCGCCATCAAGGCGATTTCCGCGGACAAGGACATGTGCTTGGGAGCCGGAACCATTCTCCAGCCCGATCAGGTGGACCGCGCGCTTGCCGCGGGCGCGACCTACATCGTCTCGCCCGGCTTCAACGCCAAAGTGGTGCGCCGCTGCCGCGAACTGAACGTGCCGGTGTTCCCGGGCGTCGCCACGCCGACCGAGATCCAGATGGCCTTGGACGAAGGCGTCGAGGTCGTGAAATTCTTTCCAGCTGAATCCATCGGCGGCATCAAGGCCCTGAAAGCCATCGCCGCGCCCTTTTCCATGGTCCGCTTCATCCCCACCGGCGGCATCGATATGGCCAAGTTGCCGGACTACCTGGCCTTCAAGGCCGTGGTGGCCGTGGGCGGGAGCTTCATGGTGGCGCCGGACCTTTTGAAGGCCGGGAACTGGGCCGAGGTCACGCGCCTTTCCGCCGAAGCGGTGGCGCTTACCAAGGCGAAGAAGTAACGTAGAGTTTACCCGGGCCGCCAGGGATTCGCATGGCGCGCCGCGATTGCGGAGGATAAATGAGCCTATTGAACGTGAAAGCCAAGGACAAGTGCCAATTCGATGAGGTTTCGCTGGGCGAAATCATGTTGCGTCTCGATCCGGGGGACGTGCGCATCAAGACCGCGCGCAGCTTCAACGCCTGGGAAGGCGGCGGGGAATACAACGTGGCCCGCGGCCTGCGCCGCTGCTTCGGCATGCGCACGGCGGTCGTGACCGCTTTCGCGGACAACGAGGTCGGCCGCCTGATCGAGGATTTCATCCTCCAGGGCGGCGTGGACACTTCCTTCATCAAATGGGTCCCCTATGATGGCCTGGGCCGCCAGACCCGCAACGGCCTCAACTTCACCGAACGCGGCTTCGGCGCGCGCGGCGCCGTGGGCGTCTCGGATCGCGGCCATACCGCCGCCAGCCAGCTCAAAAAAGGCGATGTGGATTGGGAGGACATCTTCGGAAAGCGCGGAGCACGCTGGTTCCACACCGGAGGCATTTACGCGGGCCTCTCCGAATCCACCCCCGAAGTGATCGAAGAGGCCATGATCGCGGCCAAGAAGCACGGTACCCTCATCTCGTTCGATCTCAACTACAGGCCCAGCCTGTGGAAGCATTTCGGCGGTCAGAAGCGCGCCCAGGAGGTCAACCGCAAACTGGCGCGCTATGTGGACGTGATGATCGGCAACGAAGAGGATTTCACCGCCTCCTTGGGTTTCAAGGTGGAAGGCACCGACGAGAACCTGACCCATGTGGAAACCGAAAACTTCAAGAAGATGATTGGCGAGGTCACCAAGGAGTTTCCCAACTTCAAGGTCATCGCCACCACTTTGCGCACGGTCAAGTCCGCGTCCGTCAACGATTGGGGAGCCGTGGCCTGGGGCGGCGGCAGGTTCTTCGAATCGGCCATGCGCCGCGGCCTGGAGATTTATGACCGCGTAGGCGGGGGCGACAGCTTCGCCTCCGGACTCGTCTATGGCCTAATGGAAAAGGGAGATCTGGCCCAGGCGGTGGAATATGGCGCGGCCCATGGCGCCCTCGCGATGACCACGCCGGGCGACACCTCCATGGCGAGCCTTGCCGAGGTCGAAAGCCTGGTCAAGGGCGGCGGCGCGCGCGTCCAGCGCTGAGCGTCCCCCTCCTTCCCCCCCGCATGGCTGATCGCGTCCCGTTGGCGTGACGACCCTGGAAAAAAGTCGTTTTTACGCTCTGAACCAGGTCCTCGAGCACTATCTTCTTTTGAAGGTACAGGTCGTTTCGATTTGAGGAAGGGAGCCCTGTCATGCGGAATCGCGTATCCCTTACGGTTCTTTTTTCCAGCATCCTCGCCTACGCAGCTGCCTTGGACAATTCCCTTACCTCTGAAGAAGCGGATGCCGGCTACGACCTCCTCTTCAATGGAACCGATGTTGGCGGCTGGCACGGGTATCGGACCGACACGGTCCCCAATGTCTGGTTCGTAAAAACCGATGTTCCGCTTGGCCCGCGCATCCAAAGCGGAAGTGGCATAAGTCAGAGCATCCTCACCGACAAGAAGTTCAAGAATTTCGATTTGAAATTCGACGTGCAAATCCCGCTCGGTGGCTTCAGCGGCGTTTTCGTGCGGTACGAGGAAAACTTTTCTTCATCCTCAAACAGTCGCACCGGACCTGAGATGCAAATCTGCGGCTCAAGTCACAATGATTGCGTTCGCCCCTCGCATCAGTTTGGTGCCTGTTATGACATGTTCGCGGTGATTCCGGAGTTGCGGAACTCCTGGTTCCACGCTTCCGGTTCCTGGAACCAAATGCGCATCATCGCCTATGATAGCAACATCGTCCATTATGGAAACGGCAATAAGCTGCTGGAATACAAGCTCGGCACGCCTGAATTCATGAGTGCGTATATGCAGAGTATATTCGCCTACGATGGGAACAACGGCCGCTACTACGACATTCATCCTGGCAGTATCCTGCTGCAGTACCATAGCGAAACCGGGACGACGTTCCGCAACTTCAAGGCCAGGGAACTGACGGCGCATCCATTTCATCAGGAGTTCCGGGATGGAAAATGGCCCGATTCCCTGCCCCAGGAATTCGTTTTCACTTCCCCTATTTCCGATCTCAATCAACCAGTGGGGAAATCCCTCCCTGAAATCACTAGCCACCCTGTTGGCCAGACTGCCTTCATTGTCCAAGTAGAAATGGAACACTCCGGATTCGAAGTCCGGAGCCTTGACGGCCGAACCGTGGCATTTCGGAAAACCTCCGGAAGGACCTATCGGGTCGAAAAGGGAATGGGCTCCGCCGGTCTAATCATCGTCCGGATCCATTCGAAAGGCCGATTGCATACGCAGATCCTCGGGGTGCCTTAGCGCGGTTCTTCCCGGAGCCGCAGTCTAAGCGTGCAGACGAGCGCCAAGGAGCCAATCCCGGCAAGCGGCCTCGATTTCCGCCAACACCTCTGCCCGCGATCGGCCGGACTTCTTCGCGACCTTCAAACCGTGATCCGCGCCTTCGATCCAATGCTGCGTCCACTGGTGCTTCGATTTCCGCACCGCGCCGCGCCCCGCTTTGCCGCCCGCCAAGCCCTTCACCATCGCGTTCATCAGGGATGGCGTGCAGAAGGCATCGTTCGTCCCCGAAAGGCCGAGCACGGGAACGCGTAAGGCGTCGAGATGATCCAGGCGCGGCTTTTCCGGATGGCCGGGCGGATGCAAGGGATAGGAAAACAGGATCAGGCCCCTGCACGGGAAACCTTCTGCTGCCAGGGCCAGTGCGGCGCGCGTACCCATCGAGTGCCCGGCCAGGATCAGGAAACCGGGCTTTTCCTTTTTTAGGATTCGCTGACCGTGCGCGCGGAAGCATTCCGTCAGCACGGGCATGCGATCGGGGAAACCGCGGCCATGCTCCCGATACGGGAAGTTGAAGCGATGCACGATAAGACCGGACTGGGTCAAAGACGCCGCGAGATCCAGCATGTGCGGATGGTCTTGGTGGCCGCCCGCGCCATGGGCCAGTAACACATGGCCGGTTGTGGATTTGAGGCCGGCCGTGGAAGTCCCGCTTCCTTTGGTCTTGAGCAAAAGAAAACCCGTCTGGGCTTTGGCCGGGACGGGTTTTTTCATGAGGTCGATTGCCGAGGAACCTTTTAGGGCATCCAGTGTTCGCGGCTCCAGAAGAGCATCAGGAACGCAGCGGTGCAGAAACCGAAGAAGGAATTCCACAGCACCAGGCCCAGAACCAGGGTCGCGCCGGTGGACGTGGCGTAAAGGATGGACGCGGCAGCGCCGGCGGCCCAGATGATGAAGAGGGTGACTGCACCGATAAGGCTCATTTGGGGCTCCAGTATCCCTTGCCGAAGTCCGGCGAGGCCCCTAAAGTATAGCAAAAGGGTCGCAAAAGGGTCAGGCCGATGTCAGGGGGTGGGGCGGATCGCAATCGGCCGATCCAAGGGGCGACCGTCCAGGGTTCCACTCAGGTAATAAAAGGCCGAACTGAAATCGGCACCCGTTTGTCCCCCCGGTAGCTCCAGGATTCGGCTACCCGTTCCCGCGCCCCGGAACTCCCCCATCCGGTGGCCGAGGGCGTCATGCAGGCCCAGTTCCCAAGAAGCGGCGGCGGAAATTTCCAACCTGAGGCGCCCTGCGGGATCGGAAGCAAGGCGAACCCTAGGCGGGCTCGCGGAGGGTCCCGTTAAAACCCGGTTCCCCGTAACCTGATCGGGCCAAATATAATCCGGGTTCGCCCAGGGATCGGCGGCCAGGGGGCGGATTTTGATGTTGCGAAACCAGACCGGGCTCGCATGGTCTTGCAGGAAGAGTTTGCCGGCATGGACCTCGCCATAAAGGGGGAATTTCGAGTACTTGCTGGTGTCGTACTTGGCGGACCAGTCGTCGCTGCCGATCGTGTATTCAAGCAAGCGGATCCCATTGCCGAAATGCGCGACTCGCTTCTCATACATGACCACGTGAAAGGTATTGTACTGTTCGGTCGACTTTATCCAGAGCTTGGCGGGTGGATACATGGCGTAGCAGGCGCCGGGGCTGGTCACGGTGGTGCCCGTCTTGTAGTCGATGTGCGATTTGCCGCAGACCTGGGACTCCGGCCCGGTGCGGATGTTCTCCGAGGCCTCGGTTTCCAGGTAGCGCAGGAAAATCCCGCTGTTGCCGCCGTCCGCGATTTTCCAGTCGATGGCGATTTCGAAATTTCTGAAACTGAATGCTTCCGGAGCGAGCAAGGCCCCCACTGCGGGCCCACGCAGGTAGATGGAACTGTCCTTGATGATCCAGCCGTTCTCGGAAATCGCGGCCATTTTGAAGGAGTGCCAACCGGTCAAAGACTTCCCGTCGAACATCAGTTGCCAGCCCTGGGCTTCTTCGGCTTGGCTGAGGGTGTTGACGGCCTTGTTGCCTTGAACGTGGGCCGGGAAGACAAAGGCCAAACATGTGGAAATCAGCAGGAACGAAGGCAATCGCATTGAATGGAAATATATGACCAGGATGGGATTTGGACCCAGGGATTCAATCCGGAATAGCTTAAGTTATAGGACCCATTTCGAAGGGGACCAAGGCCGGCCTAAGCGTCCATTTGCTTCGTAAAAACATTCGCTTTTGTCATCATTTTTTCGGGTATGCCGCCAAGCTAACCAGAATTTATGGAGGTAATATCCCGAAAAAATTCATTTTTGAGGGCTTTCTGAGGTTAAATCCAAAAAATTAGGACTCATTGACAAACATCCAGTGGTTCCATTCTGCTTCGTAAAAAAGTTGGTTTTTCACGACATGAAAGCGGATTTCCGGTTTAAATTGGTCATAGGGTTGTACCGGTGGAGGAGATTTCCTGACACGGATCCCGTGGGGAGCAAATGAAAATCAAAAAACCAATTCAACGGATCTTTTCCAAGGTGATGGGGGTGGTCATGGGAGCCTCCATCGCGATGATCGGCAGCGCGAACGCTCAAACCGTTGATGGGGGCATCATCGTCAACGGCCTTCCCAACAATACCCTCACGGCTTCCGAAACCGAAGACGGCTACGAATTGCTGTGGAACGGCAAGGACTATACGGGTTGGGCGCTCAATAACAACAAGTCCAATCCCGGCGCTCCCGATGCCGCCGGAAACTGGACCATCGTAAACCTCAAGGGCGTGGAAAGCGGCGACAAGCATAAGAGCGCCTCCC
>JBDSIO010000216.1:0-4163 GCA_039917895.1 Fibrobacteria bacterium
TCATGCCGGGCTCCTGAGTAAGGTGTCGAAAGGCAGGAAGTCCCATACGTCCACCACCGGCTTGCCCGCGTAATCCAGGTCCTTATAGCGGGCATGCGGCGCCCCGATGAAAATCACGTCGCTTTTCCCGATCAATTCAGCCTCCGTAAGGAATCCGTCTTCATGAATGTACGCATCCGAGCACAGCACCGATCCCGCCTCCATCTCCAGCACCTTGCGCAGGCGGTAGGAGAGCGAATCGCGCTTGTCGTCGCTATCCGCCTTGAAGGTCATCCCGAGGATGCCCGCCTTAAGCTCCCGCAGCCGCATGCGCTTCTTGGTCTGCTCCACCAGGAAATTCGGTAGGCCTTCGTTGATGAGCATGGCCCCGTGCCCGAGGAAGAATTTGTTGTTGGTGAAGGCAGATAGCTGCATGGTGTCCTTGAATAGGCAAGGGCCCGACGCGAATCCCGGCCGGGGAAAATCCGCCAGGCGAGGGTAGTTGTGCGTCATGGCCTCGTAGATGCGATGGAAATCCACGCCATAGTCCCCGGCGATCATGTAGAACTGGTTCGCGATCGCGAATTGTATGTAACGATAGGAATTCGTGAAGAGCTTGGTGAGTTCCGCCTCCAGGGGAGCCAGGGCGACCACATCGGGGGTAAGCCGCTTGAACAGGTCGGAAGCCATTTCCAGGGCCTTGGGCTCGAAAGCGGAAACGATTTGCGGCAGGGAATGCAGCTCTTCCAGGGCCTTACCCTGGGCGATGCGCTCGGGGCAGAAACAAACCTCTACGGCGGGATTGAATTTCTTCAGGATGCCGCGGAAGCGTTCGGTAGTGCCCGGATACAGGGTACTCCGCAGGATGACGACCTGTTCTCCCCGCAGGTTTGGGCCCAATTCTTCGCATAGGCGCGTGAGGGTGCGGAGTTCGGGATTGAGATGGCTGTCCACGGGCGTGCCGATAACGACGATGACGAATTGCGCCTTGCCCGCGGCTCCCGGATCGGTGGTCGCGAAGAGGGTCTTGTTGATGACACGCTGCAGGACCGGTTCGGCGCCTTTGTCGAGGAAGGGCATCCTGCCGCTTTCAATGAGGGCGAAAACGCTTTGGTTGATGTCCTGGATGATTACCTTCAAGCCCTTGTCGGCGAAGGCGATGGAAAGCGGAAGGCCCACGTGGCCGGCCCCTCCGATGACGCACACGTCGAATTCGAAGCGTTCCTGCATACTCAAGGCCTCCCGCGGCGGTCGCCCGCCGAGGCAAAAAGGGAAAGGAAACAAATGGCCAAAACGAACCCTTTTGCGGGTATTGACGTCCGATTATGCCCTCAATTATCGGTTATACCAAGGTAAGAATACAAGAGGCGGAGCGGGGCGATTCCCTTGGCCGCATCATTCCGAGGTAAGGGATAATGGGGCGTGCCGATCAATCCCCCGTTCTCCGGATTCGCGCGTCCAGCGACGATGGTTCCCGCGGCATGCTACCTGTACTTCCTCGCCCGCTATCAATCCGCTCCCTATGCCGCATGCGGGGCCGTCCTCCTCGGCGGCTTCTACCTACGCTACATCTTTTGGGATCGGAAACCCATGCCTGCCCTGGGCTTCGCGGCCGTGGTCCTCTCGGGCCTGGGCCTACCCGTACTGGGGCTGTGGCAATATTTCGAGGCGCGGGATTTGGGCGACCTCGATATGTCCGCTTACGTGTGCGCCCTGTGGAACCTCCGTCACGGCTACTTCCACTATTCCTTCCACGGGGTGAACCTGTTCGGGGTGCATTCCCAATACAGCGCGCTCCTGTGGATCCCGGTGCATGCGCTGTCCGGCGAGACCGGACTCAAGCTCGGCAAAGCCCTGTGCCTGCTGGCCGCAGTCCTGTTCCTGGTCCGGCGTTACCTTGGCAATGAGAAGGAGAAGGAGAAGGAGAAGGAGAAGGAGAAAGAAGGCGCGTTATGGGCCGCGGCGGCCGTGCTGTTGAGTCCTCCCATCGCTTCGCAATTCTTCTTCGGATTCCATCCCGAGTTCCTGGCCGCGCCCGTGCTCGTCTTGGCCATGGCGGCCTATCGCGGAGAACGGCTGGAATATTTCCTCCTGTGCACGGCCTTCCTGACCTGGACCAAGGAACCGCTCGCCTTGGCCGTGGGCGGCCTTTTGCTGCTGGCCTTGATCGAAAAGAGATCATGGACGTGGATTTTGCTGCCCGGGCTGCTCTGTTGCGCGCAAATGGCGGTTTATTGGTTCCTGATCCTCCCCCACTTCGCTCCCCAGGGAAATCTCCTGGGCGGCTTCATGCCGTCCTCGCTAGCGGATGTCCTGCGGGCTTGGTTCCGGCCCAATACCCTTTTCTACGCCGCCCACATCTACCTGCCGTTCCTGCCGTTGGCGTTGGCCATGCCCAGACGCTATCTGATCCTGCCACTTCCGCTCATGATCTTCTACGCCGCCTTTCCCGACACCTTGTTCACGGTCATGTGGCCGAACTACGGGTTTCCCCTGGCGATTCTATGCGCGGGAAGCCTGGCGTTGCAGGGCGGTCTTAAGAAGGGGTTGCGGGAGCAACCCAGCTTGCCCGAAGGGCGCATTCTCATGGCCTGCGCGGTGACGTCGCTGCTTTGTTACCCCCTGTGGCGCGAGGTATTGACCTTTCCCCGCGGCGACGTGACGCGGGCCCGCGAACTCTTGGATCTCCGGTCGCATATCCCGGATTCCGCTTCCGTCCTAATCAACGCGCCCAGCGTATCCCGCTTCGCCGCGCGACGCGAAATCGGACTGTGGGGCGAATCCTCGACCTGGGGCAAGCGCATCAAGCCGTTGGAGGCCTACGACTACGTGGTGGCGGATGCCGAGTTCCACCCCTATTGGCTGGTCGACGCGGAAGACCTGCGCTCCGGATTGGCCGCACTGGCCGCCTCCCCACGTTGGTCGAAGGAATACGGGCATGACGGCCTGTTCCTGTACCGCCGCACCGGCGGAACGCCGCGGGCCGCGCCGTGATCCGGTATCTCGTGAAGTCCTGCCTGTTCTGCGGATCAGACGGCTGCCATGATGAACTCTATGGTCGCAATTTCCGCGACGAGGATTTGAACGAGGACGTTTTTTCGGCCCGGCGCGTCACCGAGCATTACCACTACCGCATGGTGAAATGCCGCAACACCGGACTGTTGTTCTCGCGGGAAATCCTGCCCGGCGACGTGCTGGAAAAGCTGTACGCCGGCGGCAAGGTGACTTTCAGCGCGTACGCGGATATCATCCGCAAGGATTACTGGCGGCCGCTGGAAGGGATGCAAAGCCGCATCGGCCGGGGTGCGGCGCTGGAGATCGGTTGCAGCAGCGGTTTTTTCCTGGAGGAGCTCCAGGCCCGGGGATTCCAGGACGTGCGCGGCTGCGAACCCAGCCTGGAGGCCAAGGCCATCGCGGCTCCGAGCGTGCGCGATGGCATGCATACCGGGTTCTTCACCGACGGAACCTATCCCGACGACAGTTTCGATCTGATCTGCTCCTTCCAGACCCTGGATCATCTAAGCGATCCCCTGGATATCCTCGCCACCTGCTACCGCAAGCTGAAACCGGGGGGATGGATCTACCTGATCGTGCACAATGCCGACGGGCTCCAAGCGAAGCTCTTCGGAGAGAAATCGCCGATCATCGACGTGGAACATATCTATCTGTTCAATCCGCGCACCCTGTCCCTGGCGGTGGAAAAGGCCGGGTTCCGCGAGCCCGCCTCCTTCCCCATCCGGAATTCCTATCCGTTGGAATATTGGGCCGCGCATGCGCCGGTGCCGTTCAAGAAACGGATCCTGGCCATTATGACCATGACCGGAATCGGCAAGATCGCCGTGCCGCTGAGCTTAGGCAATATCGGTATCATGGCGCGCAAGCCCTTGGAAGCCGCGTGAATCCCATCTCGAACGAAGCGCTGCGGACCATCGTCCTCGCCGCCTGGCCGATGGCGGCCTCGGCTCTGGTGTTCCCATGGTGGGGCGCGCACCGGACCGAAAAAATCATTTTCCTGGCCCTTCTCTGCACTTGGACGGCGTTCAACTGGACCCGCAAGCGCGCTCCCTTCGAGGCCGGATGGCGTTGGCTCCCCTTAACGCTATCCCTGCTCACCCTGGCCTTGTTCACGGCCCTCGGAATCCTCAGCGTGGCGAACTTTTCGAATTTCGATTTGGGGGACATCT
>JBDSIO010000217.1:0-17732 GCA_039917895.1 Fibrobacteria bacterium
TGGCCGCCGGCCACGTTCCTTTCCTCAGCCTCTACGGCCATTGGGTGCCCATTTCCGGATTTGATCCCGGTCGCGACGGGTTCTATTACTACTCGTATGGGGATTCGCCTGGTTTGGATTGGTTCCGCAACGAAGATACGGATTTGTTCTACCACCATACCGGCGAGGCCTTCGGCGGAGAGTCCGAAAAGGCCAAGTCGCGGGAGTTCAAGTTCAGTTTGCAGAAATTCGTGCCGCGGATGGAACTGGAAGACCACATCCTGGACATCGGCGGCGTCGGCATGATCCTGGGCGACAGCGCCTTCGCGGACGCGGGCGAGAGAAAAGCCGCTTTTCTGGTGGAGCTGGGCGACGTCTACTACCAGGACCATGACAACTACGATTTGGCCGCCGAGGCCTACCATGAGGCGGCCCGGTTGCATGGTAACGATCAGGTGTATTCCCGCATGGTCTACCTGAAGCGGCGCTATTGGGAGTCGGCTTCCGATGCCCGCGATTACCAGAACCTGTTCCATGATTATCCGCCGCGTTGGCTGGAGAAACTGGGGCCTGATCGGGTCGTGGAAAAGGACATCGTGGCCAAAATCATGCAGGGACGGATGGGCTCCTACCTGATGATGAACTGGTACGTCGCTCCCATCCCCGATACTTCCGCGGCATCCCGGTCCGTCATGGATACGGCATTGACCCTCTTCCGGGAATTGCACCGGATGGATCCGGACGAACCCTTGTACACCGATTCCCTCGCCACCCTGCTTTCGCGCCGGGGCGATCTCGCGGCGAGTGAGAGCCTGTACGCCGAACTGTCCGGACTCTATCCATTCGGGAGCGAATCGGCTCTCTACCGGCTGGCCTGGATCAAGCTGCGCTTGGGAAAGGTGGCCGAACTGCCCGCCTTGCTCGCACGTTGCCCGTCCTACGAAGAGGATGCGCGCTTCCTGACCATGAAGGGCGCCGTCTCGATGAGCAAAGGGCGTTACCGTTCCGCTTATGCCTCCCTTTCCCGCAGCCTCAAGGTGGACAAGTCGATCGGCGAGACCCATGCGTTGCTCGCGGATTATTACCGCCACCGGGGCGACAATGCGGGAATGCAGGTGCATCTGAAATGGCAACGCCGGGACACGTGAAGGAACCATGATTCAACCCGGCTTAAAGACCGCCATGAGGAAATCCGGAGCCGGATTACCTGTCTACGCCTATTTTCTGATGGTGTTGGCGGGGCCGTGGTCGTTCCTGCCCTTCCTGGGCCGCTCTCCCTCGCGGATTTTCCGCCTCCTGATGATCCTGGCCTCGATGGCTCCGCTCCCGATTGCCGCCCTGCTCCCATTCAATTGGCTGTTCATCTCGCTCCTGCTGGCGGGCTGGAACCTGGCCTGGGGACTGGCCGCCATGGCGGTGATGCCGCTGGAACGCCCGGCGCCTTCGGCGATAGTGGCCAACCGGCGGTTCCGGACATCGCTGGCATTGGCCTTGGCTGCCTTGCCGATGGCCGTGTTCCTCGCGAGCATGGAGCAATGGCTGTCCGACCTGTTGTGGAGCAGCTTTTACCCAATCAATGCATCGGTCAATTCCATCTCCATGGAACTGGGCGTGGTCTGGCTCAACTTCGGCTTGTTGCTTTTCTTCTCCGCCCTCCAGTCCTCCAAGGAAAGCGGGTCCTGGTCCCTATCCGGCCTGGTCGGCCTGATCCTGCTCGTCACCGGCGCCCACGTGTTCGTCAACCAGTTGCATCTTCTGCTCATCACCATCCCTTTGTGGCAAGTGCAGGAACTGACCATCTTCCCGGCTTGGCTGGACCGCACCAGGCAGATCCTCTTCTTCATCATGTGGTTTTCCAGCATCCCCCTCCTCGTCCACCATTGCATGAACCTCTGGCGATCGGGGCGCCCCTTCCTGGGCGCCTATGCCACCGGCCTTTTGGCTGTCGGACTGACCATGCTGGGCCTTGCGGTGGTGACCGGCTTGCCCATCAACTACGCCCTGTTGATGGGGCAGCACTACGAGAAATCGGGAACGCCGCACAAGGCCATCCCCTGGTATTCCAAGGCGCTGGCCTGGAGTCGATCCGACAATCTGAAATCCTATCTGCAATTCCGCGTCGCACTGCTCCACCGCAAGAGCGGCAATCTCGAGGAATCCAAGGAGGCCTTCATCCGGGTGCTGGTGAAGTATTATCACGATTCGAGATTGCTGATGGAAGCCCATGAATTCCGCGATCGGCTGGAAAAAGTACGGGACAGCACCTTGAAGCGCGTCGTCATCCCCGGCATCGAGGCGCGCACGGAATACAAAAGCGCCTATTGCGTACCTAACTCCCTCGGGCTCGTGCTAAGCTATTGGGGCGACCGTAGCGGGGCCAAGCGCATCGGGGCCGAAATCACCCAATTGGACCGGGGCAGCTTGATCACGGACGAAGCGTTTTTTTCCGAATCGCGCGGCTTCTCCAACCTGGTGCTGCCCCTACGATCGCTCCAGGATATTTTCAAGCTCATCGATCACGGCATACCGGTGCTGGCCTTCATTCCCGGCCATGTCATCGCCGTTTTCGGATACGACCAGGTGTTGCAGACACTGGTCACCTACGACGTGAACACCTATGACATCTGGGACGACCAGCGCTGGAGCGAATTCTCCCAGGACTGGAGCCATATGTACAATACCGTCGGCATCGTCGTGCCCAAGGCGAGGCTGCCGGAGCTCAAGGATATCCTCGGGCAGGACATCAATGTCCAGAACGAGGCTTATCTGCAATTCCTGATAGCGCAGATGAACGGGAACGACCCCGACCGAAAAGCCATGCATCTCGGGCGTTCGGCCGGGCACGGCTTCTTTTTCGCGGACTGGGAGTACGAGAATCTCATCGGCAAACGGCCCATACCGGCGGTGAAGGATTCCGCGATCGCGGGTTTCCTTATCGGCCACGACGTTTATGAAAGCCAGATCCTCGAATATCTGCAGAGCCTATACCAGCGGGAGGATTTTTCGCGCGCCATCGCTTTCATCGAACGGTACCGCAAGGAGAACCGCCTGTCTTCCGGCATGGCTACTCTGCTCGCCGGTTGCTATTACCAGATGGGCGACACTGCCAAGGCCGGCGAAGTGCTGCTCGGTTTTATCGATCTGGACGAACAGGAGGCCGTGACGTTGGAGTTCCTGCTCCGCCAGGATTACGTTCAGGATGACTCCGAAATGGCCAGGCGCATCGCCCTTAAATTGCTTGCTTCCGAGGACAAGGTCCCGGGATCGGCCGCGGACCTGGCTTTCTGGACCTGGCGCAAGCACACGGTGGTCGACTTCCGGAACATCGACGAGGCTTTGACAATCATGGAAGCCTACCTGCTGAAATGGAACCCCTACGACAAGCAGGCCATCCGGGAATTGCTGGAAGCCTTTAAGCTCAAGAAATTCCGGGCGGATGACGAGTTCAACCAACGCGGATGGGAAAAGAAGATTCGGATATACCGTAATAGGCTTGCCGCCGGAGCGTGAGACGACTTCTTTGGGATGGAAGTCAAAGTGCAAAGTGCAAAGTTCAAATATTAATACCTGGACCAATGTCCACGCCGGCGTACAATCCGCACCGGCATGCAATCCGGAACATCAGCCAACCAGGATTCGCAGTTCCTCTTCCATTTTGCATTTTGCACTTTGCGCTTTGACTTTTGCGCTCTCTCTCTTCCTATCCTCCTGCGCTTCCTCTCCTCCCTTGCCGCCCGAAGATCCGTCCGCCCGCAGGGAGCTCGACGCTTTTTTCCTGCGCTTCCGCCAAAAGGTCCAGGAGAACCAGGCGGATTCCCTGCCGCTGTACTTATCGAGGGAATCCCTGAATTGGCTGGACGATATCCGCCGGGCGGCCCGGACCGAAGGGCCGAAATTCCTGGCCCAACGTCCCTTCCATGAAATCCTCGCCATCTTGGCCTTGCGGGTCGAGCGCCGGATGAATCCCGGATTCGACGATCGGCCGGTTTCCATCCTGGATAAGTTGGTGGTCCAAAGCTGGCCGGTGCGAAAGACCTTGCTCAAGACCGAACTGGGCGAATCCAAGGTGCGCGGCAATACCGGGGAAATCGGACTGCGTGAAGCACCCAACGTTCCGGTCTTCCATTTCGTAAAGGAGGGGGCGGCTTGGAAATTCCATCTATTCCAATCCCTGCCTCTCATTCTGCAGGGAGCCGAGTCCATCGCCCGCCAGCGCAAGCCGACTCATCTGGAGCAGGCAATATTCATCCTTGAGCGTTTCGGGGGTCGCACGGTTCTGGCCGAAGACCTGAACCGCTAAGGTTTGCAAGGATATGCTAGAGTCGGTTAAGGGACGGGCAAGTGCCAGTCAAGCGGCCGCGTCCGGAGGCTTGCATCCCGGTTTCCGTAAGTCTTATACTGGAAACGTCATATGAAAAAGCTCATGGTCAGGACAGCCCGGAACGTTTATATTTTCCCGTATGCCGGAACAAGAACTGCAACCTTCGGACGACGTGCAACCGGATTCCTCGTCTTTCGAGGCCTTGGACAAGGAAGAACGATCAGCCACCATCAGTTGGTACCTCGTCACCACAGGGATCATCGCCTTGGTTTTGGCAGGCCTGTGCCTTTGGATGGGCAGGATAGGCGCCACCTCCTTTTTCAGCCACAAGGATTTCGCCTTGAATCCCGTGGCGCTGGGACGCTCCCTGCTGCTCGTAGGCATCATTCTTTACGCCGCCGGCCGCATACTTTCCTATTACCGCCGTTTCCGGAAACGCTGAATACGGCGGGCTTGCCATGATCGAGGTCGAAGATCTCCGCAAGACCTATCGGATCGGTTTTTGGCGCAAATCCGTCGAGGCCCTCCGGGGCGTCTCCTTCGACGTCAAGGAAGGCGACCTCTATGGATTCATCGGCCCCAATGGGGCGGGGAAGTCGACTTCCATCAAGATCCTGCTCGGCCTCCTGAAGGCCGGTTCCGGCCGCGCCACCTTGATGGGACATCCAGCAGGAACCCCGCGCAGCCGCCTGAACGTCGGTTTCCTTCCCGAGCAGCCTTACTTTTACGATTACCTCACCGGCCGCGAGTTCCTCTGGTTCTATGGCCAGCTCGCGGGCTTGCGCTGGAGCGATCTAAAGACCCGGGTAAAAGAGGTATCCGAACTCGTCAGCCTCAAACCCGATGCCATGGACCGGAAACTGCGTACCTACAGCAAAGGGATGCTGCAGCGTATCGGCTTGGCTCAAGCGTTGCTTTCGCGGCCCCGCATGGTGATACTGGATGAACCGATGTCCGGCCTCGATCCCCTGGGCCGCCGCGACGTCCGCAACCTGCTCAAGAACCTGCACGGCCAGGGAATCACGGTCTTCTATTCCAGCCACGTGCTAAGCGACGTGGAGGCCATCTGCACGCGCTTGGCCATGGTCGTGGAAGGCCAGATTCGCCGCCACGGCACGGTTGAACAGGTTTTGGAAGGCGAAGCCGAACACTGGCAAGTGACCTTGGCCGCGGACATCAAGCCGGAGGCCTTGCCCTTGGGAACCGGCGCCTTGATCGATTCCCGCACCGTCACGTGCCCGGATCTCCCTGCCCAGCGGTCGCTTTTGCAATGGGCCTTGGCGCAGGGCCTGTCCATCGTATCCGTCAACCGGAACCGGCATTCCCTAGAGGATGTGCTGGCCATCGAGGTCGCGAAAACCGAATGAAACCGATCCTCATCATCGCCGTCAACGCGTTCCGGGAAACCGTCCGGGACAAGATTCTGTACAATCTGGTACTGTTCGCCGTCGGGCTAATCCTTTTCTCCATGATGTTGGGCCAATGGTCCGTCTTCGCCGCCCAGACAGTGATTTCCGATTTCACCATGGCGGTAATGTCCGTCGCCGGTCTGTTAATGTCCATCTTCGTAGGCATCGGCCTGATCCAAAAGGAAATCCAGCGCAAGACCATCCTCACCTTGCTGGCGAAACCGCTTCCCCGCTGGCATTTCATTATCGGCAAGTACCTGGGACTCCTCATGGTGCTGGCTCTGAACCTGGCGGTGATGACCCTTTGCTTTTTCGTGGTCCTGCTGATGAACGGCGGCCGTCCCCATGCCAACCTGCTACCTGCCATTTACCTCATCTTCATGGAAATGGCCGTCATCACCGCTGCCGCCCTGCTCTTTTCGGCCTTCTCCACGCCGACCATGAGCGCGCTTTTCACCTTGGGCGTATACGTGGCCGGACACCTGGCCGGAGACCTGCTCAACCATCTTGCCTTCATCGAAAAGTACGGGAGCCGGCTCCCTGGCGAACCCGCGATCAATCCACTCACGGAAAAGCTGCTCAAGTCGGTTTACTACGTGATCCCGAACCTGGAGAATTTCAATATCCGTGGCAGGGTGGTATATGATCTTCCGATTGGCGATCACTATGTGCTGTATCAGACCGGTTACGGGCTGGCGTACATCGGAGTGTATCTCCTAATCGCAAGCCTTTGGTTCAGCAAGCGCGATTTCGTCTAATCGAAAAATTTGCCTAATCGGAAATATCCGCCTCGAGCAGGCCGTTCAACGGATAGGTTTCCTCCAGATCATGGATGGCGCCTCCAGGCGCAAGCCGGCTGGAAAACAGGCTGAAGGCCTGGATCGGAATGGCAGGAATCGAAAACAGGGAATGGTCCGCCACATATTGGCCTATCCAGGCCTCGGCGGAGTTTTTCACCTTCGCCAGGGTCACGTGGGGATGAAATTTCCGCGTATCCGGCGGTATTCCACGTCGGGACAGCAGGCTCTCCACCCGGCGTCGTAGGCTCAGGAGTCCTTCGCTTTTGGGAACCCCGGCCCACAGGGTTTCGGGATCCCCGCGCAGGGGGAACAAGCCCATGCCCCGCAGTTCCAGGCGGAAGGAATCGGCCTGAATACCCGCTAGCCCCTCGCGCACGGTTTCGAAACAGGCTTGGTCGACTTCACCGATGAATCGCAAGGTGAGATGGTAATCATCCGAGAAGACCCAGTCGGCGCCGGGCAATCCGGTAGCGATCCGCGCGAGCTCTTCGCGGGTGTTTTCCGGCAATTCCAAGGCCACGAACAATCTAGGCATGGCCGGTTTCCTTTTCGATCCAAGCGAGGAAGTCGGGATTGCCTCCGGATAAGGGCCAGAAGACCACGCAAGGTACCCGGTATCCATGCAGTTCACGGACTTTGGCAAGGATACCTTCCTGATGGGCCGGAATGCTTTTGGCGATCAGCACATACTCCTGGGATTCCCCGATCCGTCCTTCCCACCAGTATAGCGACCGCACCTCTGGGAGGATATTGACGCAGGCGACCAATCGGGCTTCCAATAGACCGCGAGCGATGCGCTCCGCCTCCCCGCGATCCGAGACGGTTATGTAAGCCGTTATATAAGTGGTTTTTTTTATGGCCATTCAGGCGCTCATGTGGAATTATGCATCTGCCTGCGATTTCCGGTTCCGGAACCCGCAGGCCTTGGAAAGGGCGGGAAACCCGGTTTCCAAGGTACTAAAAACGCCTTTGCGGCATCGCGAATTGGTATGATATTGGAACCAAGATCATGCCTGTGCCCGCCTTCCTTAAATCCGTCCCGGCGCTCCTTTTAGCCATCCTGTTGTGCATTTGGTTGGGCGCTCCGCCCGCCGTTTCCGGATTCGTGTTCCTGGACACTTCGGAACCCGGCAAGCCTAAGGCCAAGGATAGCGTGGCGATCATGCCCCCGGCTGCGGCCACGGAACCTGTCCTGCCGGTGGGAGGCCCCACGGAAGCGCAAAAAATCCTTCAGCCTTTACCGGCGCCCGTTGCGGCCCGGAAAGCGGCGGCTCGATACGGCAACGTGATGTTCCTGAGCGCGGACAACAAATTGGTCTATGCCTACCTGGGCGTGTGGAAGGCCTTGGAGGAATTCGGTTTGGCTCCCGATGCCATGATTGCGGAATCAAAGGCGCTGCTTCTCGGTGCGGCATGGGCCATGGGCTACAGCGCCGCATCCATGGAAGCAGCCCTGCTACGCTCGCCCCTGGAAGACTACCTCCAGCCCCATCCTTTCGATGAAGCGTCCCAGCGGAACGTTTTCCTTCCCGCCGGACCGGATCCGATCCAATGGGACATTCCCCTGGGCTTGCAAAGCCTGCAAACCTCCACCTCGCGTTGGAAGGACGTAACGGTGGGCGAAACCGGGGAATTCCTGCATCTGTCCTGGATGGTGGCCCGTTTGACGCACGATGCTCCGGGTGGTCCCGTGGAAGATCTCTCCCGCTCTCCGCGCCCGCTCGCCGTACAGGTAACGGATTTGGTAACCGAAAGGGAGGCGGTGCTTACTGAAGGGGGACTTCAGGGGATCTTGAAGGGAGCCTTGCTGCCGGCGGGTGTGGTGAGGAAGCGTCCTCGGTTGTGGCCCTTCGCCTCGGGTTCGTTGCTTTCCGGCCATACCGTGATGACGGACAAGCTTCCTTTCGGTTTTGAGCGTTTGATTCTGGTGCAACCCGGCCACAGCCTGCGCCCGCCGGCGTTGGAGCGCGCCGTGGTTCCTTGGACGGACTCGCTCAATCTGCGTACCATGAGACGGAATTCCGGCGCCTCCTGGAAGGATGGCGGCGCGGCGGGCGAGGGGACGGGTATCATCCGCATCGAATTGGAACCGGAAGGGAGCTTCAACCCCGAGGAAACCGACCCGCGAAAATGGATTCAACTCGGGTACACCTCCACCCTGCGTTCTATGGACGTTCTTCGATCCGTGCTTGGAAAGGACTCCCTGCGGGGGGGAAGCGGATATGCAGGCGCCGCGGTTGATTCGGCCGCCCTCAAGCCGCAAAGCTCCCGCCTTGGCTTGAACCGCCTTTCGGTGAATCCGCTCGCTTCCGGGGGGCGGCAACTCCTGTTGGACATCATCCGCATTTCAGAGCGGGATCGGGAGGACACCTCCGGTGAGGGAGCCATCGAGGCTCTGGAGAACTCAGGTTTCTACTCGGAATTGGATCTGGAATGGGCGCAGGGAACCGGCGAGGAGAAATCCGTGCTTGTGTTCGACGCCCGGGAAAAATCCAAAATCCGATTCCGGGCGGGCTGGAATGCCGTGTTCGCCGGCGAAGAGCTTCCCTATCGTCCTCCGGAGGTCTACGGCGGCTTGTCCTGGAGCGAACCCTTTTACATTCCCTTCAAAGGCGAGGTCGGGGCGCTGCTCGGCGGCCATCGCCCGGGCTATGAGACCCGTTTCATGATCGCTCCAGTCTATCCGCTTCACCTGGAACTCGGAGTGTCGCGGACGCATTGGGAACTGCTCTATCCCTATGAATCCGCTCCCAGGTCCGCCCAGGATGCAGGGGATTTCTGGATGGGTCTGGATGCGAATTTCTACGAGTTGCGCCTCGAACGCACTTTGTCCGAAGTGTTCCTCAAGGTATTCCCGTGGCCTTCCGCCTATCTGCGCACCGCCATCCAGAAGCATGCCATGCGCCTCCCGGTAGACACCGAACCGGAAAACTCGGAATTCCTATCCACCGATTTCGAGGAGACGGTATTTCTCGGCCTCGGAAAACCGGACCCCATCGGGAGCTATCCGCACTCCCTTCGGCTGCGTTATAAGAACCTCAACCGGGTGAACCTGTTCGGACCCGTGAAGTTCTCCACCTCCAATTTCGAGTCGCGCTTGAGCTTCCGTTATGGGAACTTCCGCTTTTCCGATCAATTCTTTTGGTCGGACCAATCCAACCAGGACCTGTCGGTTTTCGATGTGATGGAGGCCGGGAGAATGGAAGTGTTCACTTTCCAGGACGAGTACTTCATGGCCTATCTGCGTTCGGCGAATTTCCAGGATGCCAAGATCGAGTATGCACCCACCTTCGGCAAAGCCGGAATCCGCATCATCGTCGGCGCCTACCGCAATTATGCCCCGGCTCTGTTCGAGGCGCAGGCGCAGCCCCATCTCTTTGAAGCGAACGAAATCCCATTTACGCCCCATTGGGAAGCCCAAGTGGGCTATACGACTCCCTTAGGCGTCCTCCGGGTGGGCGCCGGGGCCATCGACGGCTCCCACGCCTTCTATTACCTTAAACTGGGTGCCGGACTAGACCTGGGATTCGAAGGCAACCGCTAAGGGGCATACCGAGTGAGAAGCCTAACCACCTTTTAAACCGCGACGAACGTGGAGTTGCGCAGCAACTCTGGAGTGAGAAGCCTAACCCCCGATTTGGTTCATGGACTGGGCAATCTCCAGAAGGCGCCCCGTGGGTTTCATGGCCATCACGTCCCTTAGGATTTCCGGATAATCTAGTCGATCGCGGCCGCGCAATTCGACTCCCGAATCCGAAAATAGGCATGAGCGCAAGCGCCCGGTGGCCGATAGCCGCAAACGGGAACAAGTGCCGCAGAACGGTTTCGATTCCGAGGCGATGAAGCCGATGCGTGCGCCCCCGCTGGTGCGGAAACCGAAAGAGGTGGAATCGCCGGGCGACTCCACCGGGATGAGCGGCTCGACGTAGTTCAGGCGAACCATCATCTCATCCGCGGAAATGAAACGATCCGCATGGGCGCCGATCGCCGGACCCACCTGCATGAGCTCGAGGAAGCGCACTTCCACGCCAAATTCCGCGGAGAAGTCCAAGAAAGCCGGAAGTTCATGATCGTTCAGACCGCGAAAGACGATGGTGTTGATTTTCACCGCAAATCCCATCGCTTTTGCTTTCAGAATGGCCGCATGCACGGTTCGGAAATGCGTACTGCCGGTAATGGAGTTGAAACGGGCCTCATCCAGGCTGTCCAGGCTGATATTAATATGCATGCAGCCCAAATCGCGCAGACGGGCAAGCTTTGCGGCCAGCAGGAATCCGTTGGACGTGATTCCGAATTTCCTCCAGGGAATCACGGACAGGCGTTCCATGATGGCATCGAATTCGGGCCTTACGGTGGGCTCCCCTCCGGTTACCCGGATCTCTTCCACGCCCAAAGCATGCAGATCGGACGCTATTTCTCCTATTTCAGCCGGTTTGAGCAGGCGATGCGCGGGTTGAAAGCGTGTGCCTTCGGGCATGCAATAGAAACAGCGGAAATTGCAGGCGTCGGTCAACTGAACCCGTAGTTTGCGGATGTGCCGTCCGTGCGGGTCCTGAAGTCGCATGGGTTGCAAAATAGCTTTTATTTCACTAATTGGTTTATCGCAAAATAAATGTAAATTTGCATTTCCAAAGATTGCTAAAGGTTGGGCATTTGCCACAGGATACCGGGCTTCCGAAAGGAAATCCGGTCATAATCCAACAGCAGCGGATCAATGCGGGTACAGGCTTAATGCCGTTCCGGCGCCGTTGAACGGTATATGCCTTTTGTCATTGTAAGTGGGACCAACATGAATACGACAGTTATCAGGGAAAGACCGGATTTGCTTTTTAACAATCCGTTGAAACAAAAAGTATATCTGTTCCTGAAAAACAATCCCGGAAAAGACTTCGAAACCTTTCAGGTCTTCACCGGGGACGCCGGGGTTTCGCGCCAACATTTCAATGAAGTGGACCAAGCCATCAAAGCCCGCGAAGAACGGGAAAAAACGCGCGGGGGATCCAAGGACGTCAGCGCCCTCTTCCTCGATGGCGGACCTTTCGCGAAATCCAGGAACGGCGATTCATATCATGCAGTCGATAAAATCGCAAGGGAAGTAAAGGAACCGAGTTTGAAAAAGATCGAGAAAAAAAAGCAGAACGAAAAAGCCAAGCAATACATTAAAGAGCATCCCGGCTGCACCTATGACGAATTGGTGAAGAGCCTGGATTTCAAGGAGCTTTCCAAGCCCCATTTTTTCAGCATGAAGACCCTGCTACGGAAGAAAGGGCTCATTCCGGAGGAAAGCCGTACCCGTCGCGGACGCAAGGCTGGGGATAAGAAATCTCCGGCCGGATCCAAAGAGGTCCGTGAAATCCACGTGATTTCCCCTTCCTATACTAAAACCATCGAAATCCTGGAAACGATAGACGCTGCCAATTTCTCAGCCGAGATCCGCGAGCATTACAAAACCCATGTCTTGCCGTTGCTGCAGAAATTGATGCCCACTGGAGAGAAGCTCCAGATGGTGTTCCTCACTGACCCTCCCACCATCGAACTGCGACGCGGCGTGCGTTAAAGCGAACTGGCGCCAAGCCGGGCGTCCTCCACCGCGTTATATTAGGATTCCGACACCTCGGAAACCGGGAGGACGCGCATGGACATTGCGGCAGCCTTGGCATTGACTGGCGAGGGGTATTCGCGGCGCAGAATCGCCCGGATGCTCGGCGTCAGCCGCAACACCCTGCGAAAATACCTCTCCGACGGCTCCGCGGCGGCTCATCCAGATGGGGGGAAACTTGAACGTTACCTGGATCCCCTCTCCAAAATACTCTCCCTGACGCCGGAAGCCAGGGCGGTGGAGATCCACCGCAAGCTCACCGCCATGGGGTATTCGGGAAGTTACGATCTTGTCAAGCGCAAGGTGCGCGCTATGCGCAACACCGTCCCGCCCGATGCGGGCGAGGCCGTTCCCGGCGAAATGGCGGAAGCGGATGTCGGGCGCATCCAGGCCGGTGGACGTATGTTGTGGTTGTTCACCCTGTCGCTGGAATTTTCCGGGCGCATCTTCGCGGAACTTTCCGAGCGCGCCGATCTCGATGCGTTTCTCGAATGGCATGCGCGGGGATTCCGCTACTTCCAGGGCGTGCCGTCCAGGATCGCCTACGACAAATCCCGGAACCGCTACGTGAAAGCCTTTGTCGGCGGAACCGGCGTGAACCTTCCAATGTCCCGGTTCGCGGCTCATCATGGGTTCACCCCGGTTCCCGCCAAGCCCTTCCATCCTTGGGCCGCAGGCCGCCTCAAGCGTCCTCTACGGATGATTGAAACCCTGTTCCTTAAGGACTATCCCCTGCAAACTATGGAAGGCGCCAATCCGGCGCTGCTTGGATGGTTGCTCAACCGTGAAGGCGCATCCGGATCAAGATCAGTCAAAGAGAGGTTTGGACTGGAGCAAACCCACCTGTTGCCCTTGCCGAAAATGGATTTCCCCCGTTTCCGTCCCAAGCTCCAGGAAAAAACGATAATGCAGGCAAGCGGCGTGGGATCCGCCGGCCCAGATGGTCCGGAAGCGAATCCGTGGAAATAATGCTAACCTCCTTAAGCCCGAATTGGATAGATTCATGATAGGCCGACCCGGTGTTAAAGGGAGAACACACAGGTTACAGGTAACGGCCCAAGCCGAGGCGCTCTGACCGGGAGCGCGCGGTGGTTCTCACGAGGCACGGCCTCGAGGACATCCGGTCTACCTGCGGCGAAAGCCGCACCCAACGGCGCACGGTCGCCGCTCCTTGAATCCCTCCTCGCTTTCCCGAGGGGGGATTCTTTTATCTGGTACCCGACCTTGCAAGGTTTGATCAGACTCAGCCTTGAAATAGCCCATTTCTCCTATATTTCCGGCATGAACATCCGGGATTTGGAATACTTCGCCGCTGTCGCCGAGTTGGGCCATTTTCGTAAGGCCGCCGAGCGCTGTTTCGTTTCGCAACCGACGTTGAGCGGCCAATTGAAAAAGCTGGAGGAGGAGCTGGGCGTCCCGCTTTTCGAAAGGAACTCGCGCGGAGCCCAATTGACTCAGGCGGGATCAGGACTGCTTCCCTACGCCAAGGGAATTCTGGAGCAATCCAGGCGGCTGGCCGAGGCGGCACAGTCACTGCGCGATCCCCGCACCGGCCCGCTTAAAATCGCCATCATTCCCACCCTAGCGCCCTACTTGATGCCTTTGGTGGTGCCATTCACCCATAAGCTGCATCCTGACCTGCACCTGTTCCTCAGCGAAATGCAAACCCGGGATTTGCTGAAAGCCGTCTCCGATGGAACCATGGAAGCGGGACTACTCGCGCTTCCCATCGTACAAGCCGGATTGGTCCATGAGGAGATCTTCACCGAACCATTCTATCTGGCCGTGCCCGCGAATCATGCCTTTGCGCAAAAAAGCTCCCTATCGGCGGCGGACCTGGCCGGCGAAACCCTTTACCTGCTCGAAGAAGGCCATTGCCTGAAGGATCAGGCGCTGGAAGTGTGCTACCAGACAGGCGCCCATGAGCATCCTTATTTCCGCGCGACCAGCCTGGAAACCTTGCGGCAGATGATCGGGTCGGGAAATGGCGTAACCTTGATGCCTTGGCTGGCGGTGAATGCGCCCATCAGCCGGGCGGCCTCCATCCGATACATCCCGTTCAAGGATCCCTCTCCGAGCCGCAAAATCGCCTTGGTCTGGAGAAAAGGTTCGCCGCGGGCAGATTTCCTCTCGACTTGGGCTAAGGAGATGGGGCGGCACATGGCGCGCTTGGATTCGAAACGGAAATAAAGAACGTTATTAAACAACCTTTCCACCTTTCGGCCCCCGGCATTTCAGCCTTTTAACCTTTCACTTCCACCATTTCGAAGTCGGACTTGAAGGTGCCGCAATCCGGGCAGCTCCAATCCTCTGGTATGTCCTTCCACAGGGTTCCCGGCGCCAGGCCTTCCCCAGGGGCTCCCTTGGCTTCGTCATAGATATATCCGCATACGATGCATTTCCATTTTTTCATGATCTGCTCCTTCGGCTGTGAGCCGCTTAGGCCTTTACCTTGGTTAACGTCTGGCGATACTGATTGGCATGCTTCTCTTCGATGCGCGCGAGGGCGGCGAAGCGCTTGGCGGCCGTAGCGAGGGTTGCGCGGAAGAGTTCCGCATGCTCCTGGGATTCCTGGATCTGATCTTCGAGCTCGCGCTTGGCTTCGAGGTTGCCTTCGCGTTCCGCATCGCGCTTGAATCCCGGATACATCTCCGTATATTCGTAGGTCTCGCCTTCGATGGCCAGTTCCAGGGCTTTGGCGGTGTCGACCAGTTGCCCGGGGTAAATCAGGTCCGCGTGCGCCAGGGCATGCTTGATTTCCTGGGCAGCGGTCTCCTCGAAGACCTTGGCTACCTCCGGGTGCCCGTTCGCTCTGGCAAGACCGGCGAAATGCAGATACTTCATATGCGCCATCGATTCCCCAGCGAAGGCGGACTCGAGGTTTTTCATGGTTATGGATTTGCTATTGTTCACGGATCCTCCTGGTTAAGTTTGCTGTTGCAAAGATACCATGCCCCCCCTCGATTCAGCCAATCGTTTGATTCAATGCTTCCGATAGGCGCTGCCTATCGGAAGGCCGGACAAGGCTAGGCAGGGATTGAGCGGGTCTTCAGTAAATCGGGGAAACTGGCTGGGCAAGGAGGATGGATCGCACATTCCTATGCGACCCATCGGCCACGGCGGCGGCACCGGACATGTCATGACGACTTTTGCGATTATTTCAATAGGGCCTTGCGGATTTCACGGAGTTCTTTCTCCCTCTCCTTCCCTAGAACCGGATACTCCATTTTCATTTCCTTCATGGTCTCCGTGATGATCCCGGAAATGATCAAGCGCGCATTCTTCTTGTCATCCGCCGGTACCGCATACCAGGGCGCCTGCTTGGTGCTGGTCTGTTCCAGGCATTCCTCATAGGCCGCCATGTATTTCTTCCACAGCTTCCGCTCTTCGATGTCCGCGAAGCTGAACTTCCAATTCTTTTCCGGCTCTTCGATGCGGGCCAGTAGGCGCTTGCGTTGCTCCTCCTTGGAAAGGTGCAGGAAGAATTTCACAATGCGGGTGCCATTCCGGTGCAAATGGGTTTCCGATTCCACGATGGATTGGAATCGATCTTTCCAGAGCGATTTCTCAACCCGTTGCTTTTCCGGGACGCCTTCGCCCGCCAGCAATTCGGGATGGACTCGCAGGACAATGACTTCTTCATAATGCGAACGGTTGTGAATGCCGATCATTCCGCGTTCGGGCAGCCGGTGATGCGTGCGCCAGAGGAAGTCGTGGCGCAGCTCCACGGTCGAAGGCTGTTTGAAACTCGTGACTTCGCAGCCTTGCGGATTCACCCCGGACATGACGTTGCGGATGGCGCTGTCCTTGCCTGCCGCGTCCATGGCCTGGAAAATCAATAGCAATGCGAAACGGTTGGATGCGTACAGCAGCTTTTGGCGCTCGTCCATCTCCTCAACGCCTTCCTGGATTCGGCGGTTGTAGTCTTCCTTGGAGCCATAATACGGCTTCACTGAAGTGGGCCATTTGTCCAGACGGATTTTTTTCCCTGGAAGGACGCGAAAACGTTCGGGGTCGATTTTCAAACGGGCACCGCCATGTCTTTGATGATTTCCTCTATGGCCCCCGTAAGCGGAGTGGCCGGTCGTCCCATCAGCACTTCCAGATCCTTGCTGTCCACGTCCAAGGCGCCTTCCTTGATGGCGCGGTGGATGGCGACTACGAAGGGAACCATGGACGCCGGCATTCCTGACTTGGGCAGCAGGGCGGCGAAAGATGTGTCGTCCAGGTTTTGCAACTGGACCGCCCTGCCCAAAACGTGGGAAAGCGCGGCCACAAACTGCGCATAGGTAGCAGGGCTTCCTGCGAGCTCGTAGACCTTGTTGTTGTGGCCGTTTCCCGTCAGAACGTTCGCGGCCGCCAGTGCGTAATCGGCGCGCGGGGCCCAGCCTACCCGGCCTTCGCCGGCGCAAGTGGCCACGGGTCCGCCTTCCACGGCGGCCTTGATGGACGCGATTTCGTTCTCGACGTACCAGTTGTTTCGGAGAAAGCAGTGGGGAATGCCCGTGGCCGTGATGGCGGCTTCGGTGGCGCGATGGACTTCGCCGAGCCACAAGGAGGATTTATCGGCCTTGGCGATGCTGGTATAGGCGATGAATTTGACCTTGGCCAGCTTGGCGGCCTCGACGGCGGCGAGATGCTGACGAATGCGGGTTTGGTTGTCGCCCATGGTGGAGATCAACAGCATGCGGTCCGCGCCCTTGAAGGCATGATCCAGGGTGTGGGTGAAATCGAAATCGCCGTGGCGGACGTCGACGCCTTTTTTCTTGAGGCTCTCGGCTTTTTTCGGATCGGATACGCTCGCGATGAGATGCTTGGCCGATCCATGCGCGAGCAGATGGTCCATGACCTTGGCGCCCAAATGACCGGTAGCTCCCGTGACCAGAATCTTCATAACCAGCTCCTGTAGATGAGGTTCCGTAAAATACGATGCGACCGATTTAGGCGATCGGTGTGGCTGATAAAATAGGTCCAGATACTTGACTATGGTGGTTTAAAATGCAGGCGAGGGCTATTCATGTGATTTTTGTCCCATGAACTACAGGAAGGGATACTTCCTTCCGACATTGCACCTTCACGACGAGAACCATACCTTGGCCGCATCAACCGGAAGCTTTCCGATGAACGGGTGCGGAATACCCGGACCACTATTGAGGGCGCAATTGCGGATGCCGGAAAGCCCGCGATTACGTGTGGAACCTTCGGGTTCGGCGAAACCCTCAAGAACGCGCCGTTCGATAACGATTTCCCCGAGGAGCGCTTCTATAATCGATGCGTGCGCATCGATATCGTCCCCAAGTAACCAGTGGACAAATCCCCGAGGGCAGAAACGCCCTTTCATTTACGGATTGATTAAAAAAAGCCTCCCATTTCTGGGAGGCTTTATGGAGCGGGTTAAGAGACTCGAACCCTCGACCTTCTCCTTGGCAAGGAGATGCTCTACCAACTGAGCTAAGCCCGCATAATTCAAGAGGTTATAAACCGTAGTTAAACGGCCAATACCCTTCGAAAGAGCGGATATATTTTAGAAACAGCCGCACCTTCCGTCAAGGTTACTTCACCCCAATCCCAGCATTTTCCTCAAATCCCCTTCAGATAGGACCGTAACCCCAAGTTTCTGAGCC
>JBDSIO010000218.1:0-16141 GCA_039917895.1 Fibrobacteria bacterium
GCGGCCGTGGGGTCGTTGCGGGCGCAATCCGCCGTCCTGGAATCCTTGCGCGAAGCGGTCGTGTCGCGTTGGGAGTTTCAAGAGCGGTTTCCCCCCGCCCAGAAGCTGTTCATGAATGCCTCCTCCGAAGGCGAGCGCATGAGCATCATCGATCAGTTGCGGCCCTTGGCTACCGCCATGACCTCGGCCAAAGACGCAGGGGACGCGGCGATCGCGCCGGCGCCCGACAGCCCGTCGCAATCGGCGCCGGCGACCCTGTGGGCCAACTTCGCTCTCGGGTTAGCCCAAGAGAAGTCCCGGCCAGGAGCGGGCGAAAAGCAGCTCGCGATCGCGGCGCGCCAGTCGCAAGGCAACCTCGGGATCAACTATGAAATGGCACGCATCCTGGGCGATGTGGGGATGTACCAACGCGCGCATTCCTGGCAGATGGAAGTGCATCGCTACATGTTGGAGAAAGGCTATATCCGCCTTCCCGACCTGGCAAAATTGGAATTGTGGAAGGTGCGCCAGGCCGTTGGCCAGGGCCGCTTCCAGGCGGCCCGCCAGGGATTGGAATTCGCCCGACGCTTAGATCCAATCAGTCCCTGGGCGCCCTTCCAGAATCTTCTGCTGCACCTCCAAGAACGCTCCCCGTTGGGCTGGGATCTGGGATTCGTATGGGGGGCCCTGATCGAAACCATGGGGCTGCTGCGTTATTACGACGTCCAATCTCTTTTCCTGGTCAACCTCTCGCGCAGCCTGCGGGTGGGTCTGGGCATCTTCGGGACGCTCGGGTTGCTCATCCTGTTCGCCCGGCATTTCCAACGCATCGCCCATCCCTGGGCGGAAAAATTGCCCGAGGCCGTGGAACTGGGTGTCCGCTATCTGGCCATCGCCCTGGTTCCCTTAAGCCTGGTCGTGGGGGGCGCCGGCTATGTGGCCATGGGCCTGTTATGCGCTTCGCTATTGTGGAAACACTGCTCCGCCCAGGAGAAGTCCGTGCTCAAGGTGATCCTGATGGGCGTCGCGCTGGTCCCCTTGCTGGTCATGTGGGAACGAAACATCTGCCGCCATCTGGACCTGCGACAGGGAGTGAACCTCTACCATCAATCCTGGTCGCGCGGTTACGAGCGTTCGCTGGCCGGCCGCATCGCCTCCTTCCCGTCCCATACCCGCGAGGACAGCCTCTACCAGGCGCTGGCCCTTTCCCTGCAATACAAAAAGCAGGGGAATTACCTGCGCGCGGCGGAAGCGGGGCGCGAGGCCCTGCGCCTCGATCCGGGAAGTGCCTTCGCGACCCTGAATTCGGGCAACCTGGACATGGCCGTGTTCGAATACGCGAAGGCCGCGTCCGTCTTCGCCAAGGCCCGGCGCGAGGCCCCCCGCTTGGTGGAAACCTGGTTCAATTCCAGCCAGGCGGAACTCTACCGCAACAACTCCGCCCTGCACAAGCAATTCCTGGATCAGGCCGCGGAACTCGACGCGCAGTGGGTCACGCAATGGCTCAAGGACAACGACGAGAACTTTCCCGTCTACCCGGCGACGCGCAAATCCATGGATCCCATGCTGCGCATGGGCCAGGCCTGGTGGGCGTCTTGGCATTCCCTGGCGGACCTGGACTTCCTGCGTGTAAAGGTGCATACCGGCATCCTGGACATCCATGGGTCGTGGCTGCTGGCTGCGGTCTTGCTCGTGTCGCTGGGGTTGTACTTCCGGTTCCGCCATTATTCCCGCCACTCACACGGCTGGGATATCTTCGAATGCCGCATCTGCGGCCGCATCATCTGCCGTACCTGTCGCAAGGGAATGCATTGCCAGAATTGCTTCAAAACGGTCTCCGGCATCCACGACAACCGCGTCAAGGTGGAACTGGTCGCGCGCTTGCGGAACCGCGCCGCCGTGACCTCCGTGCGCGCGGCATCCGCGCTGAATTCCCTGTTTCCCGGCAGCGGCCATCTCTATCTGGGACGGGGAGGCGGACGATTCATGTGGCCGATGACGGTTTCGATCCTGATCGGCGCCATGTGGGGCATTAACCATGCGATTATGGAATACCCTGCCTTCGTCCTGGGGCCGCTGCGGTGGCTTCCAGCCGTGCCCTTGGCGCTGGCCTACGGCCTCTTCAACCTGAAGCAATTGGGGACCCGGGTCACTCTCGGCGACGTGCTGCCTTCGGTATCCCAGGAACGGGAGGCCGTACGATGATCCTCTCCGGCGAACTGAGGGATTTCTCACTGGCCGACGTGCTCCAATTGCTGCTGCAGCAACACAAGACCGGCGTCCTGACCTTGAACCGGGACAAGGAGAAGGCGGAGCTCTTCGTATCCCAGGGCAACCTGACCGGGGTGCGGGTGAACGGAGAAAGCCCGGAAACCAAGGTCAAGGAAATGCTGATCGAAATCGGCCGGGTGCAGCGAAAGGAAATGCAGGATCTGGAAGCCATTTCCCAGGACATGGACCGTCCGATCCTGGCGACTTTGGAAGCCAAGGGCCATTTGAGCGACGGGGATCGCAAGGAATGGCTGCAAATCATCACCGAAGACATGGTCTGCGAGCTGTTCGGGTGGCTGGAGGGGAAGTACGAATTCGGCAGCGCCGCGAGGGCGGCGGCGACCTCCCAATTGAACATTTCCACCGAATTCGCCTGCATGGAGGGCATGCGCCGCATCGATGATTGGCCCCGGCTCAAGGAAGCTCTGCCTGACTTGCGGCAGGTGTTCCGCCCCACCGGAAAAGCCTATGACGGGGACCGCCAGGGCTGGGATTTCCTGGTCCTCGGCCTGGTCGATGCCCGGAAAAACGTACTCCAAATCGCCAAGCAAGTGCCTTTTGGCTCTTTCCGGCTTTCGGAATGCATGGTAAATTTATGGCACGGCGGATTTATCGCTCCCATCAAAGGGGCGGGAGAAGACCGTGATACCCCCATCCAAGCCGATCCGCAATCGGAGAAGGATCGTAAAACGGCCATGGTATTGGGGATTGCCGTTCTTTTCCTGGTTTTCGCCACGGCGGTGCGGTTGTTTTCTATCTGGATGGTAGGCGCCGTCCAACAGAGCGGCTCTTGGCAGGATCCGGACGACTACCAAGCCGGTATCACCCATGCCATGGCAAGGGACAACCTGGAGGCTTTTTTGATGGAACATGCCGCCCGGATGGACAGCCTCCCAAGGAGTCTGCTGCCCTTGGCCGAGGAAGGCATGCTCAGCTCCCGGGAAGTCTCGGGGGCAGGCAACGGAAAACCATTCTATCGCAAGACCAGCGATAAAGCCTTCGTCCTGAGATAGACCGGAAGCATCCATGACCGCCCCAGCCGCCCCCATGCATGATGTCAAATCCGCTTCCGCCGTCCTGGCGGACGACGTGATCTGCCAGAGTTTCGTCCAGAGTTCCAGCACCCTGGCCTACGCCTGTATCCTGATCCGAAACGGGAACTACGACCTTGCCATTCACGTCCTGCACAGCCTGGAGGCCAAGCAGGCGTCGCGGTTCAAGGACATGGTCTTCTACCTGCAGTCCCAGATCGGCATCGAGACCGGCGAGTTCGCCACCGTAAAACGGCGCTTGCTTCCGCGCGTACATCAACACCCCAACGACATGGTGGCGCTTTCCCTGCTTGAGTGCTGCATCTACTTGGAGTTCGTGGAATGGGAAAAGCGCCATCCCTTCTCCGAGCCGGCCCATGATTCCGGCAGGCGTGAAGTCCAGGCATCTTTACAGGCTGCGAAACTCTCCGGAATCGGTGAAATCGAAGATCCGGTGCGGCCGGGCCCGGCCCACCGGGTGCATTCCAATCCGCTCCACGTAAACTCCGAGGCCGATTTCGCCGCCTCCCTCGCCCCCCAGCCCGCCGCCCCGAATGCAGCGTCACCGGAATCGCGCTCAGATCATGACCCCCTGATGTCCGCTCCGCCTCCAGTCTCCGCTCAGGATGCGCCTCGACAGCCGGCTCCCTCCCGTATGCCCGCGGCCCCGGCCGCCTCCCGCGTCCAGTATGCGCAATCCACCGGAACGCCCATGGACATGGAGTTCGGGCAATTCCAAACCCTCGTCAACGATGCCAACACCCAAGCCTTGGTGTTGTGGAACCCGGAAAAGGGCTACTGCAAATCCTCCTGCCGCAACGCCGAGCTGGAATCCCTGACGGGCATGCTGCCCCATGAAGTTCCGATGCCCATCCAGGCCGCCTGCACATCCCTGGACTGCGGCGTCGTGACCAAAATCTCCTTCTCGTTCCAGCAATTGACCGTGACCTCGTTCCATGCGGGGTCGGAAAACCTGGGGCTGGTCACGGGCAACATCAACCAGTCGCTCCTCACCATCGTCCGCGCAGAGAACACCTTCCGCAAACTGGCGGCTTCCGTCCGTCCAGCAGAGTAGGCGCCGAATGAGTAAGATCGAATCCGGCCCCGTCCATATCAACAAGCTGGTGGAGTCCCGCGACCTCGACGGTTGCCTGGGCTACCTTAGCCTGGTGAATGGCATAAACGGCGCCGTGCTGTACAACCGGGAGGGCCTCGTGATGGGCTGCGGCGAAAATTCGCAAGAGAGCCTGCTGATCGAAGCGCCCTACTTTCAGGCGGGGTTCCTGGACAGCCTGGACCGGTGCCGGATGCTCGGGCTCGGTCCCGTGGACCATACCGTGACCTTTACCGAAACCCGGTTCCACCTGGTGATAAACGTAGAGCTCTCAAACCTGTTCTTCCTGATGGTTTCGGGAACGCGGGGCAGCTACGAGCTGTTCAAATTCAGGATTGAACGTGGGGCGCAGGCCGTCGCCCGACTGTTGCATGCACGCGGCTATTTACGGGGTTGAATTAGATGTTAACTATATTGGAGAGGATAAATCAGATCAAGGGAGTCAAGGGCTCCAGCATCGTCAGTCCGGATGGGATTGAGATTGTTTCCCACTTCAGGACCCCGGTCCCCTCCGACTTCATCAGCGCCTTGATCGTATCGGTTCAGCAGGTGGCCAATAAGATCGTTCACAACGCCCAAGCCGGTTCTCTCATGCAGACCATGATCGAGGCCAGCGAGGGGAAATTTTTCGTGCAAGTCGTCGAACTTGGGTATCTGGTCGTGCTGGCCGACAGCCAGGCCAATACCGGATTAATCAGGGTGGAAATCGCGCAAGTGAGCCCTTTAATCAAGTAACCAAGGAAAATCCCGTGGCATCCATCAATTACGCAACCAGGGAAATCAGCTGCAAGATCGTGTACTACGGTCCGGGGTTGAGCGGGAAGACCACCAATCTTCAGATCATCCACCGCAAGATCCCGGATAAGGACAAGAGCGAGATGGTGTCGCTGGCGACGGAAACCGATCGCACATTGTTCTTCGACTTCCTCCCGCTGGATTTGGGATCCATCAAGGGTTTTTCCACCAAGTTCCAGCTATACACGGTACCCGGCCAGGTTTATTATAACGCCACCCGCAAGCTGGTTCTGCGAGGCGTCGACGGCGTCGTCTTCGTGGTGGATTCGCAGGTCGACAAGCTCCAGGAGAACCTGGAAAGCTTCGCCAATCTCCAGGAAAACCTCCGCGAGTACGGACACTCCATCGAGAACATTCCGCTGGTCCTGCAATACAACAAACGCGATCTGCCGAACGTGTACTCGATCGAGCAGTTGAACTCCCTCCTTAACAACCTCAGACTTCCCCATTACGAAGCCATCGCCGCCACCGGCGTGGGCGTCTTCACGACTTTAAAGGCCATCGGCAAATCCGTGATCGACAAGTTCAATGCCAAGTACGCGGGCTTTCAGGGCACCCGCCGTCCCGCGCGTCCGGGCGAAGCGGCCGGCGCCCAGGCCGCGCCCAGGCCCGCCGCTCCCCAAGCTCCAATCGCGCCTCCCAGGCCCGCCCCTCCGTCCTTTGCGGGATACAGCAACAACCCTTCCAGCCCGGCCATCCCGCCGCGTCCAGTTGATGGGACGCGCGCGCCGCTGAACGTTCCTGGCAGTTTCGGCGCAGCCGGGCAAGGTCCCGGCGTACCGGGTGGATTCGGAGCGCCTCCAGTTCCCGGGGGATTCGGAATGGGCGCGCCCAATCCTTTTGCCTCCGCACCGGGTCAGAATCCCGGTGGTTCCGCTTTTGGCGTCCCTGGCGCTCCCAAGCCCGGATATCCCGGAGTCCCACCTGTTTTCCCACCTGGCGCCCAGGCTCCCGGTGGCGGCGGTCCGGCGGGACAAGGGGGCTTCCCCTTCGCGGGCCATAATCCCGGCGGGGCGGGCGGACAAGGTCCGGGAGGGGGCATGCCGCAACAACCGGGCAATCCCGGATTCATGGGGAACCCAGGCATCCCGGTTTCCCCTTTTGTGGAATCGTTCGGGAAGCCGGCCGGCGCTCCCGTGATCCCGCCCAATCCTCCCATGGGCATTCCGGGCATGAATCCGCCCTTACAAAATCCTTTCAGCGGAGGGGGAGCGCCTCCTGCCTTCGGGCAGACCAAGCCCGCATCCACGGGCGGTCCCGGCTTGCCGATGGGTGGCGGTTTCCCCCTTTCCTTTCCGGGTCCCGCGGGAAACCAACCCGGACCGCAATATCCCCAACAGGGCGGCTTCGGCGGCCCAGGCCAAGGCTTTCCCTCGCCGCCATCGCAGGGATTCAATTCCCCAGGCGCGCCTGGCGTGGGTACGCCCGCTTTCGGCGGCCCCGCTAACGCAGGTTTTGGATCCCCTCCTGCGAACGTTTTCGGCGTCCCGCCGGCTGCGGGTCCATTCGGCAATCCTCCTTCCGCCTTCGGCGCTCCTTCACCTGGGAGCTTCGGATCGCAGAATCCCATGGGCCGACCTGGTCCGGGCTCAGCCTTCCAACCGCCTCCGGGCAAAGGCGGGCCTCAGTATCCAAGCCAGCAGCCGCCCACTCCTCCGGAAGCGCCACCGCAGAACCGTCCCGTCGGGGGCCAGGTGGATAACAGCGGCATAGTCACAACCTACGAGGACATGGCCAAGGACGATTCCTTCAAGACCAGAAAGCTGCCCCATCCCAGCGAGAAGAAAAAAGGCTTCTTCGACGGCCTGTTCAAGAAAGGGAAGTAGCCATGGGCGACTTCGTCTTGTACAAAGAGGACATCGATCGGATCAATAAAATCCTGTCGAACTTGATCACCGAATCGGCCTCCGCGTACGTGCTCCTGATCAACAAGGACGGGAACCTGATTTCGCAGGTGGGGTTCAGCCCGAACATCAACGTGACCAGCCTCGCGGCCTTGGCCGCAGGCAGCTTCGCTTCCACCAAGGCCATCGCGACCTTGATCGGTGAGACGGAATTCTCGGTCATGTTCCACCAGGGGGACAACCAGAACATCCACATCTCTCTCGTGGATGAAGATGTGATCATGGTCTTGATCTTCGACGATCGCACCAACCTCGGGCTCGTGAAGATGATCGCTAACCAGGCCAAGACCAAGCTGGGCATGGTCCTCAAGGATGTGAAGACCAACGGCATCCCCGACATCATGCCCGAGTTGATGGGGGGAGGCGGCGATCAGGTCCAGGACAAGCTCGACCTGCTCTTTCCCGGCGATAAGTAGCCGCTGACGCGCGGAATCGCGTTACCTTACCGTTAGTACTCGCTTACGGACCGCAAAATGAACCGCATTCTCATCGCAGCGATTGGGCTGGGTCTGCTCATGCCCGAGTTTGGACATTCCGCTCCTCACGACTCCGCCGTGCCCACGGGGGATTCCGTCGCCGTCTGGCGAGGACGCTATCTCCAGCAACTCAAGTCTGCGAAGGATCCATTGAGCAAGTACGGCGCGTTCAGGGCGAGTCTGTCCCTCGCCTTGCGGGCCGGTGAAGTTAAGACCGCGTTCCAATATTTCATGGATGCCGTCAACCCGGGCAGCTGGGCGGACCAACCCGCGCGCCCGCAGGACGCGTTGGTCCGCGCCTGGGTGGCCGATGCCCGCTCGGAGACGGACGAAACCGTACGCGTCTGGTACTCGTATCATTTCAACGCCGTGCGCGGTGTATGGCGCGGAGGCACCACCCTGGAGCATTTCCACATCCGCCCCGGCGGGAATCTGGAAATCGTCTGGACGGACCCCGAAGCGAACCTGCCCCCTTCCCCGACCTTGCGGATCGAGGTGGCCCGCATGGCCGAGGATTCCGCAGGCCGCAAGCTCGGCTTCCTGCCGCTGGCCTCCGGGGCCATGGAGAAGGACGGTCTTTTCCACCGATATGTACGCCGCCTGGAGGCCCCGGGCCTGTATCGCGTCTGCGTCGTGGATCGGGATTTCTTCCAGCAGAGTTACGTGCAAGTGGGATGGTTGGACCTGGCGGTGAAGGACGATGGCAAGACCCTGCTGGCCTTCGTGTCCTCGCCGCGCGACACTCTGCCGCCGCCCTACCGCATCCATGTCACGGGCGCGGGGGGGATCGATCGCGTGGTTGCCACGGATACGGACGGCCTGACCGTGTTGGATTTCCCCGCCGACTATGCGTTGCGGAAATCGTTGCGCTTGCGAGCGGTCAAGTACGCGGCGGACGGGAAGGGGGCGCATGCCGCCTATGTCCGCGGGGCGACGGGTTTTCCCGCCCAGGGGCGTTGGGGCTGCGAACCCTACACGGATCGTCCGCGTTACCGTCCCGGGGATCGCGTCCACTTCCGCGGGATTCTGAAACACCGCTTTCCGGACGGATCGCTGGGCGACGGTTGGATGCGCCCTGTGGAACTGGTGATCACGGACGCGTTGGGGCGCGAAGCCTTCCATCGCGAAACCAGGGTGGATCCCTGGGGCCTCTTCGGCGACTCGCTGCTGATCCCGGACGATGCCGCGCTGGGCCAATGGCGTTTCGAGGTGCGCGAGCCGGATGCCAACGGAATTGGCAGGACCGATCCGTTGGCGGCCGCGTGGGTGGATTTCAAGGTGGAGGCCTACCGGAAGCCGGAGTTCGAGATCAAGGTGAAGGCGGAATGGCGGGCGGGGTCGGGGACGGTGCGTTTCGGAGTGCGGGGCGCATACTATTCCGGAGGTCCGCTGGCCGGCCTTCCGGTGGAGGTCAGATGGCAATGGGAACAGGGCTGGGGGCGGCCTGACCTGTCGGGAGTTTCCGGGTACGGAAACCGGTTTTGGGAGTCACGCGGCAGCGGCGATTGCTTGAGGCGGGACACCTTGATCCTGGATCGCAACGGCGCCGCGCATTTGGAGTTCCGGCCCCCTCAGACGGGCGGAGTACGCATACTCACGGCCGAGGCCATCGTCCGTGATCTCAGCGGACGCGAGGTGCGGGAACTGGCGCGCGCTCCGCTTGTCGCCGATACCGGCATGCTTAACGTGGTTATGAACCGGTTCCGCTACGAGGCCGGTGATATGGCCTATGGCCGGGTGTTGCGTCTTGATCGGTTGGGGAATCCGGCAACCGGAAAGATCCGGATCCGCATCACCCGCGATGAGTCCGCCTGGCTGGACACATCCCTGGCATTGCGGGCTGACGGCAAGGCGGACTTCAACGCCTATGTGGAGAGGTCGGGCCAATACCGGGTGCGGGTGGAGGCTGATGCGCTGCCCGAAATCGCCGCCCCTATGAACTCCTCCGCGGCCTCCGTTGCGACCGCATCGAAAGCAACCTCCGCTGCGACCGCTTCGAAAGGCTTTCCGCAGCGCAAGCTGATCGCGGAGACGGCGTTCCTGGCGGTGAGGTTGATCCAGTCCGGGAGCGCCCGGGAATTGATCCTGCATCCCGACAAGCCCCGCTACGGTCCCGGAGATACCGTCGGCCTAGTCATCCGCGGCCTCCCCGCGGGAGGGCGCGTGCTTGTCACCGTGGAAGGCCAAGGCCTTAACGGCCACCGCGTGGTCCGAATTCCCGATGCCGCGGGCGTTCGGGTGCGCATGGCGTTGCCGCTCCGGCTTGGGACGGGATCGATCGGAGTGCTCTGCGACGGCTTCGACGGCTGGGTGCGGGATTTCTTGCCGCTCGCACTTGCCGACACGGTTCCGCTTCTACACGCGGTATTCGAAGGCAAAAAAATCTGGAAGCCCGGAGAAACCTTTCAGGGACTGATCAGGGTCCTGGATCGCCGGGGCGAACCGGTGCGCGCGCGGCTCTCCATCGGCGTCGTAGACGAAGCTGTCCATGCCGGCGAAAGCAATCCCTTGCGATCCCGCCATGGCGAGGCGGAGGCCGCTTTCGGCAACCGGGTAATGACGTGTTACGGGGAGCGCGCGGACGATTTCCTGTGGGCGCTGGGAACCGGGGGGAAGTTCCCGAAGGCGGATGAGTGGGGGCACTGGGGCGGGTACGGATATGATGAAGCGTCGGACGAGGCGCGGCGCAGGCGGCGCGGGGCGATGTTCATCCTGGGACCGGCGTTCTCTCGATCACCCAAGGTTTATGCAATGATGGGGGAAGACACATCCTACGCGATGATGCGCCTGGCCGATCCCGCGTCCGGCGCAGGCGCGGAGCCCCGGGAGCGGACCGTCTTCAAGGACGAAGCGTTGTGGCTGCCTTCCGTGGCGACGGGATCGCGGGGCGAAGCCGGGTTCAGCTTCCAGGTACCCGACGATTTGACGCGTTGGCGCATCTCGGCCAAAGGCGCGGGCGCGGGTTCCGCCGTGATCGATTTCCGGGATTCCCTGATCGTGCGTCTGGATGTAGCGGCGCGCATAGCGGCTCCGCGCGGCCTGGTGGCTGGCGACAGTCTGGCCGTCTCTGTGCGGTTGCAGAACTCCACGCGCCGGATGCTCGCGGCCCAAGCGCGCCTTACGGCGGAGGATTCCCTGCATGCAGTGATCGACGCTCCGGATACGGAGGCGGTGCGCATGCCTCCTGGGACCTCCATCGCGAGGTGGCCGCTCCGGGCGCTGCGGCCCGGCTCCGTTCGGCTTCGCGCCACCGCCATGACTCCATCGGGCGGCGACGCCGAAACGCGCGTCTATCCCATCACGGCTCCGGGGCTTCCGCGCATTTTGTCCGCGGGCCGTGTCCGGGCGGCTTCCGGCGCGGGAACGGTCCGGGTCGCCGGCGAAGGCCTGGATGAGGGGGTGGAACTGGATCTTTCCGGTGGCATCCATCCGGGATCGGCTGAACTGCGGTTGGAAGCCGCGACCCAGCCGCTCTACCTGCTGCGATCCGCCCTTCCCGACCTCATGCAATACCCGTACGGATGCATGGAGCAGACCCTGAGCCGTTTCATACCCTTGTTGCAGGTGGCGGATGCCATCGACAGGGCCGGTTGGAAGGATCAGGAATTGCGCGCCCAGGTCCGCGCCTACGCGGACGCGGGGTTGGAACGGATGGAGAGCATGCAAGGGCCTTCCGGAGGCTGGGGATGGTGGCGCGGCAGCCGATTCGATCTCGGGATGACCCTTTTGGCGGTCGAGGGACTGGCCGCGGCGCGTAGTGGGAGCCTGCCGGACACTCTGTCCCTGCGGGCGGAGCGGCTACTGGCGAGCGGCGTCCGCTCGCTGGATGGATTATGGAAGGATACCACCCTGAGTCTGCAGACGCAGGCGTACCTGGCGCATGCCCTTTGCGCGGCCGGAATTACCGGGGAATGGCGGGAGCCTTTGCGGGGCCTCTTGGAGCGCCTGTTCGCCGCGCGCGCCAGGCTCTCCGAAGCCGCCCAGGCCCTGTTGCTGGAAAGCCTGCACACGGCCGGGAATGCGGCAGAGGAGAAGGAAATCCTGGATCGACTGGCCAGCGCGGTCTATCGTAAGGACGGTCTTGCCTGGTGGGCGGAAAAGGAGGAAAAGAAAGCCCTTGCCGGGAAATTTGGGGTGGGGCGCAAGCCGGACGGAAGCGGGTGGAGCGTCGAGGACAACGCTCTCATCCTGGGGGCGCTGGCCCGGTGCGCACCGGACCATCCACTGGTCCTTGAATCGCAGCGCTGGATCCTGTCCCGGCGGCGGGGCGAAGGCTGGGGTTACACACGCGTTACTGCTGCGGCGCTTTCCGCGCTCACCCGGGTCGCGGGGATTGCGGCGTCCCGGGCGGGCAATCCCGTTGATCCCGGCGCGACGATGGCTTTCTCGTTGAACGGGAAACCCCTCAGCGGTCCGCAGGACGCGGCGCATGCCGTCCTGACCCTTGGGCCCGATGCGTTGGACACGCTTCTGATCCACGGTGGAAGCCCTTTGGATCGCGTGGATGTGGAATTCAAAGGGAAGGGCTACCTGTACTGGTCCGCGCAATTACGGTATGCCGATGGCAACGCTTCGGCCGCTTCCGGGAGGCCCGGCCTGCGGGTACAGCGCTGGTACCGCAAAGCGGTTTATCTTCCCGAGGCGGGAGGCTGGCTGCGCAGGACCGTTTTGCTACGGGATAAGGCGCCGGGCGAAAAAGAAGTCAGGACCGGGGACGAGATCGAAGTGTCCATCCTGGTCGAATCCGACACTGTGCAAACCTATCTGGCGGTGGAGGATTTCTTCCCGTCGGGCATGGAGTATCTCGATCGGACCGAGGCCTGGATGACGAAGTATGCGTCCGCCTGGTACCGGGGTTACGATCACAAAGAGGCCCGCGACGACCGGATGGCGTTTTTCCTGTCCTGGGTTCCCAAGGGCAAAACCTTGTTCACCTACCTGTTGCGGGCGGAGACGCCGGGCCGCTTCATCGCTCGGCCGGCCCGGGCCGAGCTGATGTACCAACCGGAATTCACGGCCAATACGCGGCAGGATACGATCCGGATCGTCCGGTAACCGCCGGGGTCGGTCTCGTAGCTCTCATCCCGGTCAATCCAGGAAAAACAGCGCGGTAACCCATGGGAAATCGCACCCCCTGACGTTTTCCCGCTCCCCCGGTTGAGCGATCTGGGGAAAGAAAAGCCCGGCCCGCCATAAGGTTTTCGGGATCCCGTATTTGTTATAATTCAAGAGACTTTCCCAGGAAAAATCGATGGATAAAATCAAGGCGGAACGCATCATCCAGGCCGGCCTCGACCGCAAGGCCGACTTCGTGGAAATCTTCGAAGAGGAGACCCGCAACGCATCGGTCTCCTTCCGCGACCGTAAGGTCGAGTCTGCCACCGCCGGGACCGATTACGGAGTCGGCATCCGGCTGGTGTACGGGACCGAAGTCCTGTACGCGCATACCAGCAACGATGACGAATCGCACATCATCAAGCTCATCGACAACCTGGCCCGCAGCCGTGGCATCATCCTCAACCATTCCTCGGCCCCCACCGTGACCCTGGTCGGCAAAGTCTTTGAGAACCGCCACAAGATCGTGAAGGACCCGCGCGAAATCGGCCAGGACCGCAAACTCGATCTCATCAAGCTGGCCGATTCGGTGGCCCGGAGCCATTCCGACAAGATCATCCAGGTCAATTCCCGCGCCGGCGACGTGGTTTCCCACGTGGCCATCTGCAACAGCGAAGGTCTGTGGACCGAGGACACGCGCACCCGCTCGCGCTTCACGGTCAATGTGACCGCCGAATCGGGGGGCGAAATATTCACCGCCAGCGAGGCGCCGGGCACCCACCGCGGCTTCGAATTCTTCGAAAGCCTGGACATCGCCCATTACGCCAGGATGGCGTCGGAACGGGCCGTGCTCATGCTCAGCGCCGGCTACGTCAAGGGCCGCAAGATGCCGGTGGTGATGGGCAACGGCTTCGGCGGCGTCATCTTCCACGAGGCTTGCGGCCATCTGCTCGAGACCGAAGCCGTGCGCCGCAAGGCCACGCCTTTCGCGGGCAAGGTGGGCGAGCTCATCGCGCATCCCTCGGTAACGGCCATCGACGATGGAACGATCCGCAACGCTTGGGGTTCGCAGAACATCGACGACGAGGGCAACCCCGTCCAGAAGACCACGCTGATAAAGGACGGCCGGCTCCAGGCCTACATGTCCGACCGCGTGGGCGGCAAAGAGGTCGGCGCCGGGCTTACGGGCAGCTCGCGCCGCGAGTCCTACCAGTACGCGCCGGTCTCGCGCATGCGCAACACCTATATCGATCGCGGCACTTCGACGGTGGCAGAGATGATCGGTGGCATCGACCACGGCATCTACGCCAAGAAGATGGGCGGCGGATCGGTGAATCCCGCCACCGGCGAATTCAACTTCGCGGTGGAAGAGGCCTACATGATCAGGAACGGCAAGATCGGCGAACCGCTGCGCGGGGCCACCTTGATAGGCAAAGGCCCGGAAATCCTGCCCCTCATCTCCATGGTCGGCGACGATTTGGAAATGGCGGCAGGCATGTGCGGCGCCTCATCCGGTTCCATCCCCGTAATGGTGGGGCAGCCCACCATCAAGGTCGACAACATCCTGGTGGGGGGACGATGATCCAGATGAACGGCGGCTCTGGGTCGCTGAATCCCAACGATGCCATCGAGTACATGTGCGCCGAAGCCAAGCGGCTGGGCGCCGAAATGTACGATGCCGTGGCCGGCGAATCCGAGAGCATGGGCCTGGAGGTGTTCGAGGGCAAGGTCAAGAGCACTGAGATATCCAACTCGCGCGGGATCGGCATCCGCCTGTTCAAGAACCGGCGGCCGGGCTTCGCCTTCACCGAGAAGATGTCCCGCGAGGCCATCTCCCAGACCGTCAAGGACGCCCTGAGCCATACCCTGCTCACCGATGAAGTGGACATGGAACTGCCGCAACCGGCGGTCCTGCCTTCCATCGACCTCAAGTCCTTCAATCCTGGGCTCGAAGACGTCACCCTGGATCGCATGAAAGCCTTGTGCCTGGATCTGGAGTCCATCGCCCGGGCGGCGGACGCTCGCATCGACAACATCCCTTATCTGGGCGCGAGCCGATCGTCCGGCATGTCCATGGTGCGTAACTCCAACGGAGTGGCTTATTCCTCGCGCTCCAACGTGGTGAGCGCCGGTATCGGCGTAGTGGCCATGCAGGACGGGAATAAGAAGATGGGCGTCTATTCCAACGGCGGACGCAGCTTCGAATTCGATGCGGAGTTCATGTCCGGCAAGGCCGTGGAACGCGCCGTGGAACTGCTGGGCGCGGAATCCGTTCCCAGCGGCGAGTATCCCGTGGTCTTTTCCAACCGTGTCAGCACCTCCATCATGTCCATGTTCGGTTCGCCCTACTTCGCGGAGGCTGTGCAGAAGGGCCAGTCACGCTTGGCGGGCAAGGTCGGCCACCAGATAGCCGTCCCTTTCCTGAACGTAACGAGCAGTCCTCACACTCCCGGCATGCCCGGGTCCCATCTCTTCGACGGCGAGGGCGTGCCCACCGCGAAATTGGAGGTGATTAAAGGCGGTGTGCTGCAATCCTACCTGTACAACCTGGAATCGGCCAAGAAGGCCGGGGTCAAGCCCACGGGCAATGGCTCCCGCGGCTACTCCGGCAAGGCGGGGACGGGATTCTCGAACTTCATCGTGGACAAGGGCGACAAGAGCCTGGAGGATCTGCTCGCGGCGTATCCGCAATGCCTGTACGTGACCAAGCTGGAAGGCGGATCCGGATGCTCGGCCATTTCCGGCGAGATATCCATAGGCGCCCAGGGGTTCTGGTACGAACAGGGGAAACGCATCAAGCCCGTCGACAAGATCACGCTCAGCTCCAACTACTTCGAGCTGCTCATGGCCATTCGCGGGTTCTCCTGGGACTATTCCGATTCCTTCTCCTCGGTAAAGGTTCCCGACATGCTGGTGGAATCCATGCATGTCGCGGGTTAGGCATACCGCCGATACCGACGTTACAGACGATACAAACGAAACAATAGTAATGGCTCCCGCCTTTTCTTCGGCCCCCGCCTCCGATTCCGTAATCGCCGCGAAAGGCCTACGCGTCGCCTTCCGCGCCAAGTCCGGATCGGTCGAGGCCCTGCGCGGCCTGGATCTTGCCATTCCCCGCGGCTCCCTCTTCGTGTTGCTCGGGCCCAATGGCGCCGGCAAAACCACATTGATGCGCTGCATCACCGGCCTGGTGCGGCCCACCGGTGGCTCCATCTCCGTGTTCGGCTCCGGGGGATCCCAGTCGCTCGGCTCACGCGGATCCGATTCCAGCGGCGCCGGAAGCGACGCTCCCCGCGCGCGGTTGGGCCGTATGGGCGTTTTGATCGAGAACCCCGGCGCCTACGCGCGCCTCAACACGCGGGAATACCTATCGTTCTTCGGATCCTTCTACTCCATCCCCGACCTGGAAGCCCGCATCCGCGGGCTTTGCGGGGAGCTGGGCCTGGAGCTGGGGCCTAAGCCGGTGGCCAAGCTCTCGCAAGGCAACCGCCAGAAGCTCCAGCTCGCGCGCAGCCT
>JBDSIO010000219.1:0-64116 GCA_039917895.1 Fibrobacteria bacterium
GGCGCGGCCAAAGCCAGCGCGCAGGCGCAGGAAATGATGAACACGCTGGCGGCGGCTCCCAATGCCGGAACCGCGCCCTCGCGCCAATGCAGCAACAGGGTCGCGAATCCGCAAGCGAGCACGGTCAGCGTGAACCACTTGGCCACCCGCCCCACGCCATCCGGAAGGGAACGGCGGCCCGCCACCAAGGTATCGAGGTCGCGGCCCAAACGGGCGATGCGGGTATTTCCCGCGTTACCCCTGGCGATCAGGGCGGCGCGGCCTCGCACGTTGAGATAGCCCGCCAAAACGGAATCGCCCCGCTGGAACCGCGTCGGGCGGCTTTCCCCGGTCAGCAGGCTGGTGTCCAGCCATGCCTCTCCGGATTCCAAGGCCCCGTCGACCGGCGCGTATTCGCCGCCCAAAAGTTCCACGATATCGCCGTCCTTCACTTGGTCAGCCTCCACGCGTTCGACCCCTTCCTCCCCCGCGGACGGCCGCCGCACCCGCACCAAACCGGGGCGCAGCGCGTCGAACCAACGGCCCTTGAGGGCGAGTCCCGCTTCGAACCGGCGTACGGTCCAGCGTCCCAACAACAGGAAAAAGATCAGGCCGGTCAGGGAGTCGGAGAAATTTCCCGCGCCCCCGGCGGCAAGGGAAGAGACGGTCAGCGCGAAGGACAGGGCGATGCCGATGGAAACCGTGACATCGATGTTGAAGCGTCCGCCCTTAAGAGCGCTCCAGGCCCCGGCGAAGAACGGGAAGGCCGAATACGCAACGGCCGGGATGCTGATCAGGACGCCCAGGAGGCCGAACCCTTCGATCCAGGCGCGCGACATGCCCTGGAAGGCGCCGAGATAGACCGCCAGGGAAAAGGCCATGGCATTGGCGAAACAGGCCCCGCTCACCGCCAGGCGGTAGAGTAGGGTTTTATCCGGAATGGTTTTGGCTGACGCGGAATCGGTTTTGGGACGGAGCCGGTAACCGAACCCGGCGGGCACGGTGAGAATGTCCTTGAGCGTGGTCAGCTCCGGATCGTATTCGAGGAACGCTTCGCCATGCAGGAAGTCCACGTCGAAAGTCCGGACCCCCGGCGCGCCTTGGAGTAGGCGTTCCAGCAGCCATCCGCATCCCGCGCAGGCGATTTCCCCGCTGGTCAACGACAGCGCGTGGCGGCCTTGCGATCTGCGGCCCAATCCCGTGAGAGCGTCGGGTCCGTCCAGCGAGGAGAGGAAGGCGCGGTAATCCTCTCCGATGAAGGCTTGCGGGGCCCTTTTACCGCTCTGCTCCATGAGGTCGTAGTAGCCGTCCAACCGGGCCTGACGCAACCAGCCGTGGATGGTTCGGCATCCCTCGCAGCAGAAAATGTCGCCCTGCGCGTCTGGGCTGATGGAGCCTATGACGAGTTGGCCGCAATGGCAGCAATGGCAGAAGGTTCCGCCTGAACCGGAAATCGCGGAGGTTACCGTGGTCACACTGGCCTGCCCCCCCGGGATCCCAGGGGCGGAACGGGCGGTATCCGTCTTCCTTCCGGGAACCGCGATCATCCGTCGACGAAAATCCGGAAGGATTCTTCCATCACGGGTTTGCCCGCGCGTTCCCAGGTCAGGTGCACGTTCCAATATCCGCGCCGCAACGCCGGACTCGGCACCGACCAGATATACCGGCCGGAATCATCCGCGGAGGCGCGCGGCCCGCCCAGATTCAAATCCAGGTCCTCGGCCCCGTTGTCGGGCCGGTACAGGCGCGCTTTGCAATCCGTTCCGCCCAGGGATCCGGATCCCGCCTCGGCGCGCCAAAACGCCCCGTCATGGCGGAAGGTCACGTCCATGCCCGGCGCACGGGCTATTTCAGCGCGCGCCATGCTCCCGTCCAGGTCCAATCCCGAATCGTAATAATCGCCCCGCACCAGCTCATGTTTTCCGTGGGACGAAAGCCAGACCAGCAGCCCGTTCGCGCCCGCCACCAGAATAATCAAGATGACCATCGCGATCACCAGGCCCGGCAGCCCTCGTGGAGCCATGCTCTTGGCCGATTCACCCGCATCATCCGCCGCATCAGCCGGATCAGCCGGATCAGCCTTACCCGCCGCCTCGCCTAGCGCCCCCATGGGCCCGCCAATTCCAGTCCGAAGGGAATCCGGATCGCATCGTCCGCACCATGCCTGAAGGTTCCATCCTTCAGGGACGTAACATTAAAGGAACCCTCCCTGATGGATCCGGTCTTGTCCGACAGTTCCATCACCACCGCCAACCTTCCCCGCGTGAAACGCGCCAAGGGAACCGTCACCTCCAACGGCATGGCCAGGGATTGCCCGCCCGCCAGGGCAAAGACCTGCCCATTCCAACTGGAGGTGCCTAAAGGCTCGCCGCTCCAGCCCAGGCGCAGGATGCGTTGCGCGGTCCCATTGTTGCGCAAATGCAGGGTAAAAGCGTTCCGGACCGAATCGCCGCCAACGCCAACCGCGCCAACCTCGCCAACCACGGGGACCACTCGCACCACTCGAACATAAGGCATCGAACCTTTCCGGGTCGCGTCCACGGAAATGACGGGACGACGCAGAATCAAAGCGGCGGAGATGGAGGTCATGACCAGCGCCAAGCCGGCATAGATGATAAGCCTCCAGGGACGGCCGGAGCGCGGCTTGCCCTGCAATTCACCCAAGGAGGCGTAGCGCACCAGGCCCGTGGGCTTCTTCCAGGCCGCCATGGTCCTGTCGCAAGCGTCGATGCAGCGGGCGCATCCGATGCACTCCAGTTGCTGGCCCTGGCGGATGTCGATTCCCGTGGGGCAAACGAGCACGCATTGGCGGCAATCGGTGCAATCGCCGAAGCCTTGACGCGAGCCGCGGGCGCCTTTGCCGCGCTTCTCCCCGCGGGCCGCATCGTAAGCGATCAAGGAGGTGTTCTCGTCCGGGATCACGCTTTGGAACCGCGCATACGGGCAGACCAGAATGCAGGCCTGCTCGCGGAAGAAGGCGAAGTTGAGATAGAACACGATTGCGAAGACCAGCACCAAGGCCAGGCCAGGCCAGTTTTCCGCGGAGGGATGCGCCATGGCCTGGATCAGGTTGGGAGCCCCCCAGGAATAGGCCAGGGCGGTATTGCCGATCCACCAGGCGACCACGGCGAAGACTGCATGCTTGCCCAGCTTGCGCCCCAGCTTGTCCACGGACCATGGCCCTTCGTCCCGGGCTTTGCGCCGGGAGGCTTTGCCTTCGAAGAAACGCTCGATAGGCGCGAACACGAATTGCAGGAATACCGTTTGCGGGCAGGCCCAGCCGCACCATAGCCGCCCATAGCGGGCGGTAGCGAAAAAGACCATCAGGATGAAGGCGAAGAAAAGGGGCAGGAACATGGGGATGTCCTTGGCCCAGAAATTATTGCCCAACAGCACCAGTTTGCGGCCCGGCCAATCCGCCAGGATCAGGGGTTGGCCCTGCCAGCGCAGCCAGGGAACGCCGAGGTACAGTACCATCAGCGCCCAGGCCGTACGGGTGCGGTTCCAGGTGAACTTCCCGGTGATCTCCTTGGGATACAACCAGACGCGCTTGCCGCCGGAACCGATGGTCCCCTGGGCCTCGCCCAGGCGATCGGAATTCTCCCCGGAAGGCGCCAGCCATCCGGACGGCAGCGGCGCTATCACGGCTGCTTTCCCCCCTTTTCCTCCTTTTGCTCGTTTCCCTCCTTTTCATCCATAACCCCTTGCGGCGCCTTACCGCCCGCCACGGCATGTCCGCGCAGGCTCAGCACATAGGCGGTCGCCAGGGCAACCTTCTGCGCGCCCAATACCGGATTCCAGGCGGGCATGCCCTTCTCGGGATACCCATGTGCGATGGAAGCGAGCACCGCTTCCGGTTTACCGCTATGCAGCCAATAGGCGTCGGTGAGATTGGGACCGACCACGCCCTGGCCTTGCGCCCCGTGACAGGCGAGGCAGTTCGCCTTGAAGACGGCTTCTCCGCCGGCGATGGATTCCGGAGCGCCGAGAAACTCGGCCAATTCGGCTCCGGCCACCTCCTTGGGGTGGGAAGCGCCTTCGGCTTTCTCCTCGAGCCGGACGGCGGCGAGGTACTCCGCGGCGCTCCAGCTCAAGGCCTGGCCTTGGCCGCTCGCCTTAGCCAGCGCCCAACCCTTGCCGGTATAGTAGCCCATGTATAGGAAGGCGAACAGGATGCAAGCATAGAACATGTTGACGAACCAATCCGGGAGCGGATTGTCGTATTCCTGGATCCCGTCGTTATCCTGATGGGCTTCGTGGATCCGATCCATTTCTTCCATGGTTCAGCCCTCCCGCTTTCCGGCGTCATCCTGATCCAGGGCCTGACGGGCGAGATCGTCATAGAAAGCACGGGAGCCGGGACGGTAGAGCCACGCAAGCATGGCGCCGCTGGAAACGAGGAATAACACGAACGAAAACACGGGCCATAAGGTGAGACCGGCCCTCTCCATGACGAGACGGATCACTTGGAACCTCCTTTTGTGACGGCGGCCTGGGGTTGTGCCTCATTAGGCATGGGAACAGGAGCCGGGATGATTGGGCTTGGCAAGGTCGGGGCGGTTTCCGATGGGCTGCGCCATTTGATGTCCGTACCCAGGCGCTGTAAATAGGCGATAAGCGCGGTGACTTCCTTGTCCTCCATGCCCGTGACGCCTTCCTTGGCGAGATCGTCCGCGATGGACTTCGCCTGGGTTTGCGCGATGGCGCGGCAATCCTTCAGCAACGAGTCGCTGTATGGGACCCCCAGCTTGCGCATGACCTTGATTTTATCCGGCAGCAGGCCGAGTTCCAGGCGAGCGTCGAGCAGGAAGCGGTAGGCGGGCATGATGGATCCGGGCGAGGTCAGGCGCGGATCGTCGAGATGCCGCAGATGCCACAGGTTGTTGTACTTGCCGCCCAAGCGGTGGAGATCGGGACCGGTACGCTTGGATCCCCATTGGAAGGGATGGTCGTAGACGAACTCGCCCGGCTTGGAATAGTCGCCGTAGCGGGCCACCTCGTCGCGGAAGGGTCGGACCATCTGGGAATGGCAATTGTAGCAGCCTTCCCTTACGTAGATGTCCCGGCCTTCCAATTCCAGCGGCGTATAGGGCTTGACCGCCGTGATGGTGGGGACGTTGGACTCGATAAGGAAGGTGGGAACGATCTCCACAATGCCGCCGATGGCGATCACGATGGTGGTGAGAATGCCCAAGGCCAAAGGCTTGCCTTCCAGAACGGCATGCCAATAACGGACCACGCCCGGCTTACCGACCGCCATGGCCTCCGGCACCATGGCTTCTTCGTCCACCGGGGATTCGGCCGCTGCTATGGTACGGACCACGTTGTACACCATAATGGCCAAGCCGGTCAGGTACAGGGAGCCGCCGAAGGCGCGCAGCCAATAGAGCGGAATCAACTTGGTGACGATTTCGATGAAGTTCGGATAGGCGAGCACGCCCTCAGGGGTGAACTCCTTCCACATCAGGCCTTCGGTGATTCCGGCGATCCACATGGAGACCACGTAGAAAAGGATGCCGATCAGCGCGACCCAGAAATGGGCGTTCGCCAGAGACTGGCTATGCAAGGGCCTGCGCCACAAGCGCGGCACCAGCCAGTAGATCATACCGAACACCAGCAGCCCCACCCAGCCGATGGCGCCGGAATGCACGTGGCCGACGGTCCAATCCGTATAGTGCGACAACGCGTTTACGGACTTGATGGACATCAGCGGGCCTTCGAAGGTGGCCATGCCGTAAAAGGTGATGGAGGCGGCGAAGAATTTCAGGATGGGATCAGTGCGTAGCTTGTGCCAGGCCCCGCGCAGGGTGAGCAACCCGTTGAGCATTCCTCCCCAGGACGGCGCGAGCAGCATCACCGAGAAGGCCATGCCCAGGTTCTGGGCCCAATCCGGCAGGGCGGTATAGTGCAAGTGATGGGGGCCGGCCCAGATGTACAGGAACACCAGCGCCCAGAAATGCATTACCGAAAGCCGGTAGGAATAGACCGGACGCTCGGCGGCCTTGGGGACGAAGTAATACATGAGCCCCAGGAAGGGAGTGGTGAGGAAGAATCCCACGGCGTTATGGCCGTACCACCATTGCACCAGCGCGTCCTGCACGCCGGCGTAGAGCGGATAGCTTTTGGTCAGGGAGACCGGGATGGCAAGGCCGTTCACGATATGCAGAACGGCGATGGTGATGATGGTGCCGATGTAGAACCAAATGGCGACGTAAAGATGCTTCTCGCGGCGCCGGGCGATGGTGCCGAAGAAATTGATGGCGAATACCACCCAGACCACGGCGAGCACCAGGTCCAGGGACCATTCCAGCTCCGCGTATTCCTTGGATTGGGTGACGCCGCATAGGAAACCGATGCCGCCCAACAGGATCACCGCCTGCCAGCCCCAGAAATGGATCCAGGACAGCGCGTCGCTGAAGAGCCTGGCCTTCAACAGCCGTTGCAAGGAGTAATAGACCCCGCAGAAAATGGCGTTGCCCCCGAAGGCGAAGATCACGGCGTTGGTGTGGAACGGGCGCAACCGGCCGAAGTTGATGTACTTCAGCCCCAGGTTGAATTTCCAGCTGGCCAGTTCCAGCGCGGCCCATAGACCCGCGGACATGCCGATGGCGCCCCAGATCAGGGTGGCCAACAGGAACCATCGGACGATCTTGTCGTCGTACTTAATGCGGATCATGATCGGGAATCCTCGTTTGGGTCTCGTTTGTGAAACCGGGTTTCAGGGGAAGAGCCTCAGTGGAATCGGAGAAGAGCAGTCGCCAACGCGGACTTTCCAGATCATCGAACTGGCCGTTCCGGATTGAGATGATGCAGGCCGCAAGAAATCCTGCGCTGAGCGCCAGGGATACGCCGATCAGAATCACGATGACGGGCATCAGTCGGCCTTGCCGGGATACCAGGCCGCGGCGTCGTGCTTGTCCGGGTACAGGATGGCCGCGGTACGCTCGCCCGATTTGACGCCCATCAGGACGGCGCAAGGCGTTCCGATTCCGAGAATGCCCGCCAGGATCAGGAATTCCAGGATCCTGCGATTGTCGGTGAAAGGGGCGCGGCCCTCAGTGGCAGCCTGCCGATCCATGTGTTGCGAGTCCATTTGCAAGTCCATATAGCCTCCAAACTGAAAGTCCCAGGAATGCCGCTCCGAGCATTCCCTGATACAAGCGCCCGGACCACGCCGGACGCGCCGCCGCCCCGCGCGTGATCACGGCGAAGACGGGCAACGTCGATATTCCAAGCAAAACCATTGCCAACCCGGATTTCCACGCCTGATCGAGCCCCAGGCTCCAGAGAAGCACCGCATGCGTGCTCGGACAAGGCAGCAGGCTTGCGGCCAACCCCGCAGGAAAAAGAGCGGCGCGGCCGGCGCGGGAAGCCGATAGAGTGCCGAACCAACGCGACGGGAAAACCGCGCCGAGGCGTTTTTCCAGGTTCCATCCCTTGGGCAGCCAGCCCAGCAAACCGAGTCCGAAAAGGGAATAGATAACGGCGAGCGCTACCGCCGCGAAAATGCGGAATCCGGGAGCGGCCAACCCCGTGAAGAGGTGGCCCAGCAAGCCAATGGCGGCGCCCAATACGCCGTAGCCCGTGATTCTTCCTGCATGATAGAGCCAAATGGCCCGTCCGAATCCGCCCCGGGAAGCGAGGAAAAAATGGATGGGCCCGCACATGCCCGCGCAATGGGTGAAGGAGCTCCCGAGGCCCACGGCAACCGGGAACAATGCGCCAGCGGCGAGCGTCCCTATTGCATTTGTGATCTGTGTTTCCATTTTAATTATTCTGCGTATCGGTTCCCGATTTCCAGTCCTAAAGATATCAAGCGGAGCCTTGCCGATTCAGCAACGGAAAATTGCCATATTGCCGAAGCCGATTGCCTTTTTGGCAGCGCGCGGCTTCCGTTTTTTTGGGTTGAATATTTGTCACAACAAACCCCATCGCGGCGAAAGCGGGAATGAATAACCTTATCCGGACCAAGGAGGCATTCATGTTTTGCATGCGTTTAGTCCGGATATCCACCATCATGTTCGCCGCGTCCGCCCTCGCGGTTTCGGCCCAAGCCGGCTATCATTTTTTCAATCCCGCCATCGCCGATTCCATTCCCAAGCTCATTTCGGGCACGGGCCTGTACAAGAACATGGCCACCAAGGAGATCAACGCCGATGTCATCCCCTTCGAGGTGAACGCGCCGCTGTGGACCGACGGGGCCGTCAAGCAGCGCTACGTGGCCGTACCGGCAGACTCTTCCATTATCTATGACGACACCGCCGACATCTACGCCTATCCGGACCGCGCCATGGTGATCAAGAATTTCTCCGTGGACACCATTCCCGGGAATCCCGCCTCCCGCATCCTGTTCGAAACCCGGTTCAGCGGCGTGCGCATCGTGGCCGGCAAGGAGAAATGGTACCTGTGGGCCTACCATTGGCGGCTCGATCAGACCGACGCGGATCTGGTGGTGGAATCCGGCGAGAACGCCACCGTGCGTGTCTATCGCAATGGCGTGAACCAGCCGCCATTCATGAAGAAGTGGCGCTTCCCCAGCAAGTTGCAATGCGCCGCCTGCCATCGCGTTCAGGGCAACGGAGGCCGCCCCGTGCTGGCCTTCTTCACAGCACAGCTGAACAAACCTCTGTCCGATACCCCGGCCATGAACCAACTCGACCACCTGTTCGACCTGGGCGTGCTCAAGTCCAAGGACGGAACCCGGCCGGACTTCTCCAAGGCGCCGAAATGGGCCAACTGGGCCGATAATACCGCATCCCTGGAACTGCGCGCGCGATCCTACATCGCCGCGAACTGCTCCGGTTGTCACGGCACACGCGGCATCGCCACCTACGCTGCCTTGGGCATCACCTTGGACTATGATTACCATGACATGAAACCGCACATGGACTTTACCAAGAAAAAGCTCGTCACATCCTTCCCCCTCGACAGCGCCGGACTCGTGGTGCCGGGCAAACCCGAGCGTTCCGTTCTGCTTTACCGCCAGAAGATGCGCAACCAGAAGGACATGGATTTCAGCGCCGAGGGCATGGCCATGCCTCCGCTTGGATCTTTCGAACCCGATACCAACGCCATCGGCATGATCAGCCAATGGATCGTCAGCCTCGACCCCGGCGCCAACGGAATCATCCAGGGGCTGGCGCGCTTCGGGGAGAAGTTCCTGATTCGCGGCAACCTGTTGGAACGTTCGGGCCACGGGGAATCCGGTTTCCCGGAACGGATCGACCTTGTCGATGTTAAGGGGTCGAAATTGGAGCTCGTTCCCGTGCGTCCCGGAGCCTACCGGATCCCCGAAGGCGTGAAGGGAATCCATTTCCTTTCCGTGAACGGTCGCATGCTGCAGCGAATCGTGTTCTAGAAGGACCGCCAAGTGCGGGAGATGTCAAGCATGCCGGAGGATCCGCTTCGCGACCTCCTGCGCGGCCTGCTTGCCTTCCCGCACCGCGTTTTCGATTCCGGCGCCGGCATATCCCGTGCCCGCCAGAACGAGGCCAGGAAACTCCGATTCCAACCGGGCCTTGGCTGCGGCTAAAGCTTCAGGGTGCCCCGTGTCCAATTGCGGCAGGGCTTCGCGATGGCGGATGCAGGTGAAATCAAGCGCGGCCCCACGGGGCGTGAGGATGCGTTCGACGGCGCCTATGGACAACTCGCGGACTTCGGCATCCTCCATGGCTTCCACAGCGCGTGAACGGGCTCCGCCCGCCATCACCCGGACCAGCTCCTCGCTCTCGGGGCAACGCCCGGTGAACATCCGCGAAGGAAGGAAGAGTGACAGGATGCCGAGGCCGGTCCGCCCTTGCACAAGGCAACCCTCACCCGCGAAACTGCGCGACATATCGCGTTTGCGGTAGGATAGATATCCCAAGGCGATAGGAGCGTAAGGGACTCCTTCGAGGAATGACAGGATACCTCGGTGCCTAGGCGAATAGATGGCGGCCAGGCGGCCCGGTGGAATGCATGCGACGATGAAGTCGAAAGCCTCGGGTCCGGATCCTTCCGCGAATTCCAATTCGGGATCCCCTGAAGCCGATCGGCGCAGAACGAGCACTTCGGCGGATAAGCGGATGCGCACGCCCGCCCACTGAACCGCTTCCGCAAGGGCATCGACGATGGCCTGGTTGCCGGCTGCTCCAGCCATCATGCCTGGAACCCGCGCGCCCTGGCCGGATCCGGCGCGTACTTTCCGGGCCGCGTCCGAACGCCGTCTTTCCCAAAGTCCCCGCGCGAGGCTTCCCCAGCGTCGCTCCAGGGAGTGCAACATGGGAAAGTTGGCGGCCATGCTCATCCGATCGGGATCGCCGGCGAGGATGCCCGCGCTCATCGGTTCCATGATCGATTCCATGAATCCAGGGCCCGTGCGCCGGCGGAAGAACTCCGCCACGGATTCATCCGCCCGGCTTCCCTTGCTGATGAAAGGTTCGGCGAGCAGTCGCAAAAGGTTGGAAGGTGAAAGCAGGCGGGCCTTGAGTATTCCCGCCACGGTCCTGGAAAACGGGACAATCCGCCGCCCCACCCACAGGCCGAGGTTTCCGGGACCTTCGAAGGTTTCGCACCGGCCGCCGATTCCGCAGGCCTCGATAAGCTCGCGCGTCGCCGGCGCCGCGGAAGGAAAGGCCAGCGGGCCGGTTTCCAGCAATCGGCCGCGCAGGGTCCGCGTACCGACCAGACCTCCAAGGCGATCTTGTTTTTCATATAAGGTGACGGAGGCGTTGGGCATCAGCCGGCTCAGCCAGAACGCGGCGGACAAGCCGGTCATCCCGCCCCCCAATACGGCTATCCTCTGGGGTATGATCGGGCAATTTTCGGGCAAAGGGTTTCCTCCTCCGTTTACGGAGGCGCAAATGATGGGCCATCCGCTCCGGTCCGGTCTTTCGGCCGTATTCCGACGGTTGCCCGCCCGATGGGCCGATTGCCCGGCCGTTTTCCGGTTCGGCGACACCGCTGGCCCGTGGTCCCGGCATAGACGCATGCGTGTTACGGTCATTTTGGCGTGACGGTTTGGCATTTTCGCCTTTCTGTCAGGGGCGCGGCGCGGGAATCGCGCGATTTTGCGCACGCGCGAACCCGGAGTGGATTTTGCTTGGGGATGAGGAGTGAGCTATACGCCGTATTCCGCAATTTTGAAAGCAAAGGGATTCTCCGGGACGCGGATCCGTAAGGTCACCTTAAATGGCGGTTTCACTTGCCCGAACCTGGATGGATCCAAGGCGCGTGGAGGCTGCACCTATTGCGACAACCGCGCCTTTTCGCCTTCGGCCGCGAACAGGTCGGTTTCGATACGCGAGCAACTGGAAAGGGGGATGGAATACCAACGCAAGCACCTGCGCGCGGAACGTTTCATCGCCTATTTCCAGACGTTCTCAGGGACCTATGCGCCGGTGGATAAATTGCGCGACTTGTACCTCCAGGCGTTGGATCATCCCGACGTGATCGGTCTTTCCATCGGTACCCGCCCGGACTGCATTACCGGGGAAATCGCCGACCTGCTGGAGGAAATCGGACGGAATACCTTTCTTACCCTGGAGATTGGGCTGCAATCCGCCCATGATGATACGCTTCGGCGCATCAATCGCGCCCACGTGTACGGGGAATTCGCGGAAGCGATGGATCTTTGCGCGGACCGAGGATTCGATCTGTGCATCCACCTGATGCTGGGGCTGCCCGGGGAAAGGCGCTGGCAATATCGCGCCACGGCCCGCTCCTTGAACAAGTGGCGTTTCCATTCGGTGAAAATCCATCCGGTCCATGTCGTCAAGGGTACGGTACTCGCCCGCCAATACCGGAAAGGGGAGTTCCAGCCCCTGGAGCAGGGCGAGTATGTGGCGGGATTGGTGGATGTGCTCGAGCGGATCCCGATGGAAGTGGGGGTGCAACGGTTCACGGCGGACGCAACCGGCGATTTGCTGATCGCGCCGGAATGGTGCCGGCGGAAATCGGAAATCCAAAAAGCCATGATGGAGGAATTCACCCGGCGCGGATCGCGCCAGGGATCGCTCCTGGGCGGATGGTCCGGTATCAGGGAAGGGTCCGGAACCGGATATGCCGAAGCCGACGCGTAAGGGATTTCCGAAAGGAGCGGCGCGCATCCTGGGAGTACTTCTGGTAACCGGATCCGTATTGGTTGCCTGGATCCGGGTACGTTCGGAACGCACCTTCACGGCCCCGGCCTCCGGTCTTTCCGCCGTTACCGATCCGGCAGTCATCGCCCGGGGTCGTTATCTGGTCCATGGGCCCGCGCATTGCGCCGATTGCCACGCGCCTCTTGCGCAAAAGGAAATGGTGGACGGAGGACGGGAAGCGGATCTCTCCGGCGGCTACGCCTTGAATACTTTTCTCGGGGAGATGCGCGCGCCCAACATCACGCCTGACAGCCTTACCGGCATCGGCGCAGTGGACGACGCGGCGTTGGTCCGGTTCTTCCGCCACGGCATCGATCGCCGCGGCCGGGTGGGACTGCCGATCATGATGGCGCCGGATCTCGCCGACGCGGACCTGGTCGCGATCCTTTCCTATCTCCGATCGACGCCGCCGGTACGCCATGCGGTGCCGCCGAGCGGATACAACATCCTGGGGAGAATCACCAAGGCTTTCTTCCTGGAGCCATTCGCCCCGGACCCTTCGCGGCCTCCCACGCCGCCTCCCGGCCCGACGGCGGCATACGGCGGATACCTTGCCGAAGTGGTGGCCAACTGCGCGTCCTGCCACACGGCCAGGAACATGAAGACGGGGGAGTACACCGGCCCCCGCTTCGCGGGCGGATTGGAGTTCCGCAAATCCGATGACCCGGATCAGGTCCTCGTCAGTCCGAACCTCACGCCTGACAGCGCGACAGGCGTCATGGCCCAATGGAGTCTGGAAACCTTCGTTGCGCGCATGCATCAAGGCCGGATCGCGCCATGGTCCCCCATGCCTTGGGGACCCTTCGGCAAAATGTCAAAGGACGATCTCACCGCAGTCTATCTTTACCTGCACGATCTCGATCCCGTGAACCGGGAAAACCATCCCCCCACAAAGGAGAACCGATGACTCCGGTCCATATCCATTTGATGCTGAACCATCTTCCCGTCTTCGCGTCCGCGATCGCCTTACTGCTCCTGGGCTATGCGCTGGCGCGGGAGCACGAAAGCTATAAGAAGCTGGCTTATGTCATACTGATCGCGGCGGGACTGGCGACTCCGATGGTCTTCTTATCGGGGGAACGCAGCGAGGAAAAGGTCGAGGACATCGCCGGGGTCTCCAAGCACGCCCTCCATGAGCACGAAGAGGCCGGGGAAGCCGCGTTGGCGGTCATGCTGACGCTAGGCGCGGCCGCATTGCTGCAATTGCTCCTCTATGCTTTTCCCAACCTGGCGCGGCTGCGCGGGAAAACCGCGTTCGCAATCTTGCTGGGATCCGCGCTGGCCCTCGGTTGGGCCGCCTGGACCGCGAAACTTGGAGGCCAGATCCGGCATGCGGAGGAAATGGGCGGGAGCGCCGCCGAGGATTGAAGACCCTCCGGGACAAATTGGCACGATGTCATTCGGAAATTGACATCCTGGCCAGGATCGGCGGTAACGCCACCGCATTCTTCCTTTCAGGTTCTTGAAAGCACTAGAAAGCCACCGAAAGGCCTTCCGCAAGGCCGCGCTGGCCACCGGTTCCGGTCCCGATAGCTGGCACCGGATTTGCATTCCATCCTCGTGGGTGCCGGATGGACGGTCCCCGTGAGGAGAAGACCGCCATGGCGCCGGTATCGGGTTTGGAAATCATCCAGAAGTACAATTGGCAGGTCCCGCGCTACACGTCCTATCCGCCCGCGCCCTGCTTCACCCAAAGCCCGGATAACGCCAGGACCCTGGATCTCATCGACCGTTCCAACCAGGTGGGCGCCAAGCATGTCTCCCTGTATTTCCACGTGCCCTTTTGCCCCAAGCGTTGTCTTTTTTGCGGCTGCCACACGGAGATCGGCAGGCCCGGCGCGTACATCCGCAACTACATGGAAAGCCTGGGCCGCGAGCTGGATCTCCTTTTGCCCCGCCTGGATAGTAACCGTCCAGTTACCCAGGTGCACTTCGGAGGGGGCACGCCAAACGCCGTCCCCTACGGCTATCTGGACGGATTGCTCCGCAAGATCGCAGCGTCGCTGAATCTCGAACCCAAGGCGGAAATCGCCATCGAGTGCGACCCCAACCTGCTCACCTTGGATCGCATCGGGGAACTGGCCGGGATGGGATTCAACCGCCTGTCGATCGGCATCCAGGATTTCGATCCGAAGGTGCTGGAGGCGGTCAACCGCCGGTTCCCGAAAGTGGCCCCCAAGGAAATGTTCCGCCTGGCGCACGAGCACGGCTTCGCCGGAAACAACCTCGACCTGATTTATGGCCTTCCCTATCAGACCGCCGAATCCTTCCGTACCGCCATCGATAAGGCTATCGACGCGGGTCCGGATCGGATCTCTTTGTTCCCCTACGCCCACGTGCCTTGGGTGAAGGGCCACCAGAGCAAGCTCCAGGCCTTGCCGATGGCCGGCGTGGAGGAGCGTCTGAAAATCGCCTGGGAGTCCAGGGAAAGCCTGATGGCTGCGGGTTTCGTCCCCATCGGCATGGATCATTTCGCCCGGCCCGGGGATGAGCTCGCCATCGCCGCGCGCACCCATGGGTTGCATAGGAACTTCCAGGGCTATTGCACGTCGGCCCGCGCGGGCCAGGTGTATGCGCTAGGGGCCTCGGCCATCAGCCAACTCCATGAGGGCTACATCCAGAACGTCAAGGATCTGGAGCGCTATTTCGCCGCCGTTAACGGGGGCAGGCTTTCCCACGAAACCGCCTACCGCATGCGGCCCCAGGACGTGGCGGTGCGCAACATCATCAATGGCCTGCTCTGCGACGGGGAAGCCCGCATCGCCGCCAGCCTCGATGCGGAAGGTCTTTCCGCGGAGTGGAAGGAAGCCTATCTGGCAACGGCCATGGCGAACCTGGCCCCGTTGTTGGCGGATCATCTCGCCGTTGTCGAAGGCGATATCGTGCGGCTGACCGCGGACGGGCATTACGCCTCGCGTGCCGTGGCCTCGGCTTTCGATCCCATGCTCAAGGCCAAGACCCCGCAGGACGCGCCGCGCTATTCGCAGGCGTTGTAATTCCGTCAAGAAATTCCGCTGGAGCTGCCATTGTGGCGCAGCGCCGTGAGGGTCCGCGGGACCGCATGGCGAATCCGCGCACTGCGGAGCCGTCGGCTGCCGAAACGGTTCTCCCTCCCGACCGGATCGGGATTTGCTTCAGGTTTCCCCTGTGCCACCCTCACAACAGACGTCGCACAGAAAGGGATTTTAACATGCGTTTCCATCCGATAGTTGCGGGCATGCTCGCAGTAGCGACCATTGCCGCCGCGAACGGCAAAGCTCTTGGTGGCCATGAGGCCAAAAAGGCGAGTCAGCTCGAAGAGGGCCGGAAGGTCTTCGAGATCAATTGCGTGGCATGCCATGGAGCCGAAGGCAAAGGGGACGGCGTTGCCGCGGCCGCGCTCGAACCCAAACCTCGCAATTTCACCGACGCGGCTTATATGAAGGCCCGTCCCGTCGCCACCCTACGCCAAGTCATCACCGAAGGCGGACAAAGCGTAGGCCTTTCCCCGATCATGGTGGGCTGGAAGGCGTCCCTGACCGGGGACCAGATCGAGTCGGTGCTCAAGTACGTCCAGTCCTTCAGCAAACCGGCCAAGAAGGGCGCGAAGGTCAAGCAGGCCGCACACTAAACCGGGCCCTTTCGAACGATCCGCCAGGCCTATTCATTCCGGCAAGGCCGGCGGAGCCGTAGTTCTCCCTCTCCTGGCCGAAATTTCCTCCAACGCCATCCGGAACGCCCCGGGTTGCTTGACGGAGAGAGACAGCTTTACCAGGGCGTACCGTTCCAAAGTTTCCATATCCAGCCACCGAGACGCCTCCATCGGAGCGGATAGCGCTTCACAGCCGATGCGGACGCATTCCGGGACCGGCAAACGCCTCTCCCACCCGCTGCAATCTACGCTTATACGCTTGGGAGCATCCGCTTCCGGGCACGCCGCCAGGAGCCGTTCCAGACGATTGCGGATAGCCGTCAACTCTTCCCCCGTGTCCGCCGGCATCGCCGCCAGTTCGAATCGAGCCGGAACCGGCAGCCATTGCCAGGCCGGCAGGCCGATCTTGAGTCCAACGCAATCCAGTCGATACCGCATAGCCATCGGAATGAAACGCAAGTCGCTACGGTACTCACGCTCATATTCGAATAAACTCGCAATCCTAAGCTCCATGAGCTTCCCCCATTCCGGATTCCTCTAAGGGTCCGTTAAGTACGCGGGCTGTACCCGCAAGATCCGGGCCTCGACACATTGTCACGATTAATGCAATTCAGACAGCGTCGCTTCCCCGTATTCCGTGAAACCATGAAAATCTGAACCCGTTCGCGGATTGGAAAATCCGCCAAGGTGGTACACGCTTTGCTTCCTTGCGTTCCCATGGTTCCATCAGAGGGGAAAATCCCTGTACTCGAGGCGGAACAACGCATTCAGGCGAGTCTGCGCATTCTACCCGCCGAGTCGGTGGAAATGACCGCTTGCGCGGGACGGATCCTACGGGAGCCGATAGCGGCCGACCGCGCCTATCCGCCAATGGACAAGATATGCATGGACGGGATCGCCATCCGGTTCGGCGACTATTCGGCGGGGACGCGGGAGTTCCGCGTCATCGGAATCGGCAAGGCGGGTGAGGAGCCGATTCGATCGGCCGGCGACGGCACCTGTTCCGAGGTGATGACGGGAGCACCCTGTCCTTCCGGATACGATTGCGTGATCCCGATCGAACAGGTCGTTTATTTGGGCGACTTCGCGAACGTGTTACCTGAGCGGTCCGTCAGGCCGGGTCAGAACGTGCACCGGATGGGAAGCGATTGCGCAGCCGGCCGGTTTTTGTTGTCCGAAGGCCAGCGCCTCAACGCCGCAAGAATCGCGATCGCGGCATCAGTGGGCATGACAAGCCTCAAAGTGACCCGCCGTCCCGTGATCCGCGTAATCGCGACCGGCGACGAAATCGTTGGCCCGGGAAAGGGTCCGATGCCTTGGCAGCTAAGGCAATCCAACGCCCCGGCGCTCGCAGCCATGATGTCAGGCTTTGCGAGCGTGGAAACGCAATGGGTGCGAGACGATCCCGACGCGCTTCGCGAAAGCATCGGCTGGGGGCTGGAAGGTACGGATTTGTTCGTCCTTTCCGGGGGGGTCTCCGCGGGGAAATTCGATTTCGTACCCGCCGCGCTCGAAAGCGCCGGAATCACGCGAAGTTTCCACAAAGCGGCGATCCGTCCCGGCAAACCGCTTTGGTTCGGCCTGACTTCGGACGGCCGGCCGGTATTCGGACTGCCCGGCAATCCCGTGTCCTTCCTGATTTGCCTGCGCAGGTTCGTATTGCCGTTGTTGCATGGGATGTCCGGCGCCGCGGCCCCTCTCCGCGCCTCCCGCATCCGTCTGGGTTCCGAAGTAAACGCGCTTCCGGGCCAAACCCACTTCCTACCCGTTCAATGCATGCGGGCGAATGACGGAGGGTCTATCGCCGTACCTTGCCCGACCAACGGCTCCGGTGACTTTTGCGGCCTGGGGAATTCGGACGGCTTCGTGGAAATCGAACCAGCCCCGCTTACCGGCTCCCGTCCGCACCGCTCACCTATCGTCGCAGGGGACTCCGTCCCATGGTTTCCCTGGGAAGGTTGAATGCGCTTCCGAACGGTTCCGCGCCTTATTGACAAGCATGGCAGGGTGATGCGCAAACTCCGGGTTTCCCTCACCGATGCCTGCAACTACCAATGCTTTTACTGTATGCCGGCCCGTCCCGTGTTCACGCGGAAGGGATTACTGCTTGAACCCAGCGAATACCGCGCCCTGTGCGGATCCCTGGTCGCCGCCGGAATCGAGGAGCTAAGGATCACCGGCGGCGAGCCAACGGTGCGTCCCGGGTTCGAAAGCATCCTGGAGAACCTGGGCGGGTTGCCGGTACGCCGCAAGGGTATCACCAGCAATGGGCACCTGTTGGCGGGGCATCTCCGATTTCTCAAAGCAAACGGCTGGAATAGCATCAATATCAGCCTCGACAGCCTGGATCCGGGCCGGTTCGCGAGCATTACCGGGGGTGGGGATTTCCGCACCGTGATGGCTTGCATCGAAAAGGCGGCGGGACTGGGTTTGCGCGTCAAGGTGAACAGCGTCGTGATGAGAGGTGTGAATGATGACGAGTTGGAGGATTTCACGGAATGGGGGGCGCGCTCCGGCATTGAAGTCCGTTTCCTGGAATACATGCGCATCGGACCGGATCTCGCCCGTCACCCTCAGCGCTTCATGAGCGCGGAAGAAATGATTTCCGCCCTCCGCCGCAAATACCATCTGGAACCCTTGCGGGCGGCGCCGGATTCGACGGCGCTCCTCTTTGGCACGGATTCCGGCGCAAAGTTGGGATTCATCGCTTCGGAATCCAAGGCCTTCTGCGCGACGTGTTCCCGCCTCAGGCTTTCAGCCACCGGCGTCCTGCGCGCCTGCGTGATGAACCCGGAAGGGATTTCCATCCGCCATGCTTCGCCGGATGATCTGCCCGGAATCTTCGCGAAGGTGATGGGAATGAAACCGCTGATCCACCCCGATTCCAATCCGCTGCCGATGCATGCCCTGGGAGGATGAGAATGGCTGGCGGTTTGGGCATCCGGCGGTAGAGCCGGTCGCCGATAACGACTACGAACGCGGCGTAATGCCGCCAAGAAAGGAACGGAATGATTGAGACATCGGTGGGATTGGATGTTACCGTGGAGTACTTCGCGCTGTTCCGCTCGTGCGCCAGGAAAAGCTTGGAGAAAATCCATCTCGATGAAAGCGCGCCGGCCGCTTTGTATGATGCGTTGCGCGCGCGATACCGGTTTCCCTTGGCTAAGGAACTCGTCCACCTGGTTGTCAACGACGAGTACTCGCCTTGGGATAAAGCGCTCCAGCCGGGGGATCGGGTCGTGTTCATTCCGCCCGTTTCGGGAGGTTGATCATGTTCCGTCTTACGGAAGCACCCATCGAAATCCGCGCCATGCGCGATACCTTGTCGAATCCCGCTTGCGGCGGCTTCGTCTCTTTCGAGGGCCGGGTACGCAACCACCATCAGGGTTCGGAAGTCGTTAAACTGGAATATGAAGCCTATCCCAAGCTGGCCATCTCCGAAGGGAACCGGATCCTGGCGGCTCTCAAGCAGAAGTACGGACTTTCCGGCATCCTCTGCGTCCACCGCACAGGTGAATTGAGCGTAGGCGAGATTGCGGTCTGGATCGGGGCCATCGGCGTACACCGACGGGAATGCTTCGCGGCCGTCTCCGAGGCCATGTCGCTCATCAAAGAGTCGGTGCCCATTTGGAAGCACGAGTGGTACGCCAATGGGGACGATGAGTGGGTGCGCTGCAGCCACGAGCATGAGGAAGCCCCGGCGGACCAGGTCATTCGTCACGGACGGCCTCCGTCCGGTCCGCACCCGGTTGCTACGATAATGAAGGAGGACGGGCGACGCCGCTACTGATCCCGGCATTCTTCCTTACGGCCCTCTTGTATGCCGGGGCCGGGTTCGCCGGAGGTTCGACTTATCTGGCCCTGCTGGTGTTGCTGGGATGGAAGACCGGAGGCATCGCCTCCATGGCTCTGATTTGCAATTTGCTGGTCGCCGGCCAAGGTCAAACCGCGTGCTGAGATATTGGACCGCGGCATTGGTGCTGGCCGCGGCAGCGCGTATTCTCTGGCAATCCCGTTAACTCGAAGGTTACCAAGCTTCCGGAAGTCCGCGCCCCGCGGACGCTACTTGGCGCAGTCCGCTCCCAACGCGCAGTTCATGGCCTCGTCCTTCAGGGATTCGCCATCCACCCAATCGGCGGGGACGACTTGCAGGTTCATGCGCGCGCACTCCCGCGCGACCAGCTCCGCGACCCAGGCGAATACCGGCCCGTAGAACAGGCTGGCCTCCACGCCCGGACGCCGCGCGATGGCACCGACGAAGCGGCCTAGATGCTCCCTCAGGAATTTACGTAAAGCGTCCCCCACGATTTCCGCGCCTTCGGCATCGTTCGCCTCGGTCAGGTGCACGTCCTTCATGAGCATCAGGGAGTAGAACTCCAGTTCGATGCCCACATGATCCAGCATTTCCATGCCGTCGAGGGACGCATCCAACTCGAATCCGAAGGCCCGGTAGAACCCGGCGATATCCGACAGCTCGGTACCCTTGGCCATGGCGCGGCGGCGGTCGTATTCGGTTTCATAGATGGGATTGGAATCCTTGCCGTTGTCGAAGATGGAGATGTATTCGGATTGCAAATCCCGGATCACGTCCTTGGAGGTCCATTTCAGGATCAGGGCCCGCAACGCATCGGGCATCCGGATGTCGCCATCGTCCAGGAGAACCGGGACGTTTCCGGAAATGAAGTCCATGGGATAGGAGGTCAGGATCGAAGCCAGTACGAAGGGGGCGGGTCTGCTATCCATGTCAGTCATGCTCGATTTTAAAGGGTTTCCAGGCCATGGTGATGGATTTGCGGGAGCCGACTTCGTCCGCGCCGCCTTGCCAGACCGCCAAGCCGAAAGAGGATCCTTCGCCCTCCACCAGCACCGATCCCCCAGGGCAGTTGATGGCGCGGGCGACGACCACGGTCCATTCCCCATCCTTCCAGGCCCCGCGGCCGGAGGAGTTGCCTCCGGCGGTCACCACGGAAGTCCCGAAGCCCTCGGCCATCATTTCGTCGACCGCATGCTTGCGGCTCGCCTGGGGATTTCCCGAGGCGACGGCCGGGGAGAAGGTTTCCGTTTCGGCTTGGGTGGCGGGTTTCAAACGGCCGCGATCGGGGAATTCGTTGGGATAGATATCCGATTGCAGGTTCGGATAAATCTCCTTTACCGTTTTCTTCCCAACCAGCTCGTCATGCTGGTATTGCGCCCGCCAATGGAAGATATGCACGGGATTCTTGGGGCCGCCCATGAAGATGGGCGGAGGCACGGCATTGTCCAGCACCGGGAATTCCAAGGCGACGGCGTCGGAAAACTCGGCCAGACGGCCCGCCTCCGAGGCTTCCCTATCGGCCCAGCGCAGCCGGTAAGCGATGTACTTGCCGTCGTGGACGATCTGGACCTTCACCTTTTCCGTTTCCGCCTTGTCCGGCTTGGGCTTGGCTATCATCTGCGCCATCAGCGCCACCTCCGCCTCGGGAACGCCTTTCCAGTAATCCGCATCGACCTGCGGGGGCTTGGAAAGGTCCGCGGCGATTTTATGGACCTGGTAATCAGCGGCCCCGGCCAGGGAAAAGCAGAGCGTCGCGAAGGAAATCGAAGCATATGTCGTCAGCGGATTCATCCCGTCTCCTCAGGGTGTGTTGTTTCTGGAAACCTTCAGCTTTTCGTCGAACGCTGCCCTCTCGAAAATCGGCTCCGTGACCGGTACCCGGACGATCTCGTCGCCCTTCTCGTCGAACCCCATGGCAATGCCGTCCTTCACCTTGAAGCCGTGCATGATGCGATCGGTGCTGCCGATCAGGACCATAAGGCCTTGGGCCACGGGATCGTTCTTAAGGTTCTTGTAGTTCTCGATGGCCTTGTCGACCTTCGGCCCGAACATCTGAAGCAGGTAGTCCCGGTCCGCATGGATGGGCGGGATGTAATAGATGTTCGGTTCCAGGCCCAGCTGCGGATAATACGGCAGGGCCAATTCCTTATTGTGGATCAGATAGTCGATGGGATTGTCCTGGCGGATGTTCCACGGCGGGTTCACAAACCCCATCACCCGGATCTTGCCGATGCAGTTCTGAACGCACATCGGCTGGTAGCCTTTTTCCACGGCCGGATAGCATCCAATGCATTTCTCGCTCGTCCGCGTATGCGTGTTATACATGGATTTCTTGTAAGGGCAGGCCCGCACGCATTCTCCGTAGCCCTTGCAGCGGCTCTGGTCGATTAGGACGATACCGTCCTCCTCGCGCTTGTAAATGGCCTTGCGCGGGCAGGAGGCCAAGCAGGCGGGATAGGTGCAATGCGCGCAGGTGCGCGGCAGGTAGAAGAACCACTTGTCGTGAGGCAGGTTGATTTCCTGGCCCGTGGTCACGTTGCCCAGGCAATCATCCTCGCCGTTGTTCGGGTACATCCAGTCTTCGTCCTTGGGCGCGAAGTGGGCGACCACCTCGTTGGCGCCGGCCGCTTCGAAAATCGTCTTGCCGTAGTACGGTTCCTTCGCCTTCCAGGCCTGGGCACCCAGCTTTTCCAGCACGCGGACGTCCCAGGCCAACGGATAGGAGCCGTAGGGCTTGGTCTCCACGTTGTTCCAGAACATGTACTCCTGGCCCTTGCCGCTGGTCCAGGTGGTCTTGCAGGCCAGCGAACAGGTTTGGCAAGCGATGCACTTGTTCAAATCGAATATGATGGACCACTGCCGTTTGGGACGGGATTCCGCATAGGGATATTCCATCTCGCGCTGCAAGTGCCAATTCTTCACCTTTGCCATGCCCTATCCCTTCTTCTTCATGTAATGGCCCTTCAAGTATTCCTTCATGGCCTGGTTCTCGTAGGTGGGCCGGAAGCCCAGCGCCGCCGGGCGCCAAACTCCCTGCCCCCCCAAACCGCCCGGTTCGGCCTTGGTGATCTTCACGAAGGATTCGCGCGGCGCCCCGGTGGGGCAATGGATATCCGCCGCGAAACCCTTTTCGATGCCTTGCCCGAACATGGTCTTGTGAACCAGGGTCTCGGTCATCTGCGTGGGCCGCAGCCATGCGCGCGTGGCGCTCTGGTGCGATCCGTACCGGTACATGGACTGGTAGTTGGTTTCCGGGCTCTTCGCCAGGCCGTCGGGACGCGTCTCGGCCCCCTTCACGCTGCCGAAGGTGGAGCCGTACATGTTATGCCAGGTGCGCGTCACGCCACGGGGCGTTCCCGGGTAGTATCGCGCGCGCAGCATCAGCCGCGCGACCTTGTATTCCTCCGTGCCCGGCTTATGGCCGCGGAAGGGCCGATCCTCCGGATCCGCGTCGATCCAGACGTAGTCCCCGTCCTCCACGCCAATGGCCTTGGCGTCCAAAGGGTTGATGTCCACGTAACCTTCCACCACGGAGGGCATGCGCTTGTCATGGCGGTAGACGTCGCCGAAAGGACCGAACCAGATGGCGTTGATGTCCGTATCCACCGGGGTGGAATGCGCACCGTGCCGGTACTTGGGAGTATGGTAGATATGCGTATAGTTCTTGAGCTTGAGCGGGTGCTCGCTCTTTAGCATCTCTTCCGCCGACATCATCACGTTGCGCGCTTGGCGGGTTTCGGAACTGACGTCCTTTTCGTCGAATCCGTAGTCCTTGGGCGACTTGAAACGCATGGCTGCGTGCTTTTTGCCGACGATGACGTTGGGCTCGTGCGGGGTGGAATCGACCGGCTCCCGGTAAATAACCATGTTCTCGCCGCCCTCGATGAATTCGACTTCGGGCCGGTAGAACTCGAGTCGCCCGGATTTGGTGTGCCAGGGTTTTTCCGACTTCGCCTGCTCATACGACGAGATGCGGGGATAGGTGCGGTTGTTCATCAGGGTCGGTATGCCCTGCTTGGCCTTGTCCTCCATGTCCCCGATGGTGTTTCCCTTCAGCGTCGCGGACGCGCTGACGATGCGTTGCAGATATTCGGAGGTGTTGTTTTCCAAAACGAACTTCCACATGTCGGACATGCGCTTATCGCCCGTGACCTTGGCCATGGCATTGGCGACGCCGGCGATGATCTCCACGTCCGCCCGGGTGTCGAATATCCGCTCCATCGGGGTACGCGGGAATACCTGCAGAAAGGGGTTGGAACAGGATCCGCACATGTCCGGGTGCTTGAATTCGGCCCAGGAATCGCAGGCGAAGACCAGGTCGGAGTATTCGCAGGAACCGGTCCACCACCAGTCCGAATAGGCGATGAACTCCAGCTTCGGCAGGGTGTTGTTGACCACGTCGTAGTGCCATTTGATGTTGCCGATCACGGAGTTGGAATTGTTCAGCCACATGGCCTTGGTCGGCGCCGGCATATGGCCATCGCCGGTGAACATCTTGTCTCCCACCTTCAAGGGGCGATCCCCGTAGTTGAAATAGTGGAGCGATTCGTAATGGCTGTATTTCTTGACCGTGGGCTTTCCGCCCGCTTCCAGCTGGAGGTTGAAGGGGTCCTCGGCCGCATAGACCGGCTCCCCGCCGATCAGGGCAGTACGGTAATTGCCCGCGTAGCTGCCTACGTTGCCACCGGGAAAGCCGACATTGCGGGTGAGCGCCGCCACCATGAAAATGGCGCGGTCCTTGAGATCGGCATTGAAGAACTGGTTGGGACCCATGCCGCATGCGAAGATGGTTTTTTCCTTGTTCTTCGCGATCTCCTTCGCCAGCTTGATGATGCCCGTGGCCGGGCACCCGGTGATTTGCGAGACCAGCGCCGGCGTCATGTTGGCGTCGAGGTATTCCTTGGTGAGGCTGTATACCGTCCGGACCTCGACCTCGCTTCCGTCGATGAGCTTGACGCGCGCCCGGTGCTTCAACTCCACGGAAGCTTTGAGCGCCTTGGCATGGTCGCCGTAGTCGTCCCGGGTTACGGGAACGTAATTCTTCGTCTTCTTGTCGAAGACGACGAAGGGCTTGAAGTCGCCGCGCATGGATTCCGGCACGAACTGGGCGGCCTGCTCCATGCCGGGCAGCGGCTTTTCGCCTTTCTGCATGAACTTGACCGAGGTCAATTCCGGATCCTTATATCCAGCGATGAACTCGTCCGGCCGCAACGGCTGCAACGTGTCCAGTCGGACCAGGAAAGGGAAGTCGGTCTTGTTCTCTACGAAGTCCTTGTCGTAGAGGTTTCCGGCCATGATGACCTGGCACAATCCCAAGGCGAACGCCGGATCCGTGCCGGGGCGGATGATCAGGACGTCGTTGGCCTTGGACGCCGTGGCGCTGTACTCCACGGTGACCGCAACCGTTTTGGTCCCCTTCAGCCGCGCTTCGGTCATCCAATGCGAATCCGGCATCTTGGTCGTGATCCAATTCATGCCCCACACGATGAGGAGCTTCGAATGCTCCACGGTGAAAAGGTCGAAATCATTGGTTTGCTGTCCCGTGACCATGGGATGCCCGGGCGGCAGATCCGTATGCCACGAATAGGAGTCCCAACCCCGGCCCCCGGTGGCCTTGTCCGGACCGACGCCGCGGATCTTGGAATCCAGAAGCGCGAGCATGTTGGCGAATCGGTACAGCCCGAAAATGCGCGTCGCGCCAAGGAAGGCCATGCCGCCGCGGAATTTCAGGGTCTGCACGCCCGCGCCTTCCATGGAGTGGATCATGGCAGGATCGTAATTTTGCGCCTTGAGGTACTCCTCCCCCTGCTTGCCGGAATAGGCCGTTGCGATGTTGGTCATGGTCTTGGCCGCGTACTCATAAGCCTGGTCCCAGGGAAGCCGAAGCCATTTATCCTTGCCGCGTTGGAAATATTTCGCATCCGGTTTTCCCGTCCCGGCGTCGCGGGGGTAACCGGCGTCGGCCCATTCCTTGAAGCCGCGCCGGATCATGGGCGCTTTGACGCGCCGGTCTCCGTAGAACCTGCGAACCAGGGCCAGGCCCTTTTGGCAGATGCGCGGATCCCAGCGGTGGGAACTCTGATTGCCGTACAGATCCACGGCCTTGCCGTATCCGTAGCTAGGACCGATGCGTTGCAGTACACCGTTCTTGACCTTGGCCTTGAGCAGGCAATTGTGGGTATCGTTGGGCGCGCACAGGAAGACGAATTCCGAATCATGCTCGAAAATGTTGCGATAGGTCTTCTCCCAATCCCGATCGGGATATGCGGCCAGGGGATTTTCGATTGCGGTTGGCTTGAAATAGCGCAGCGGGGTCGCATCCGCCCATTTGGCCGCGGCCAGCGAGCCGCCGGCGATGCCCATGCCCTTGATGAAGCTGCGGCGACTGACGCCTTTGTTCTTATCCTCGTTCATGCTTTTTCCTCCAAATGCGTATTGAGCCGGGCGGGTTCGCCGGTAAGGATGGAATAGACGCGGTCCGCGGGCCAGGTTTCCGAGCGATCGACAATCAGTCCTCCGGATGGATCCGAACGGATGGCGAAGTACTGGTCAGCAATCCCGCCTGCAAGTCCAGGGCGGTAACTGCGCGCCCTTAGGCCCTCGGGATGCGACTCCACCATGACGGTTCCGGATCCGGCGAGCCGTTCTTCTCCCAGCGGATAATGTGAGATGCGTCCGATGTCCACGGGTCCGGCAGGAGCGGCCTGCGGCGACGCGTGGAATGCACCGAACAGAAAATCCCTGCGGTCGATGGGTTTCATGCTTCAGCCACCTGTGGTCCCCAATACAGCCTGGGGGGTCACGTCCTTGACGGCCAGACCCGGGAATTTCTCCTTGATCATCCCGTCGAATTTATGAGCCAGCAGCCCTCCGTTTCCGCACAGCGGATCCGTGGACATGCCGAATTCGAAAAACAGCGTTCCTTCGCGAAAGCCCTTCAAGACCAGGGCGATTCCCGTGGTGCGATGAAAATAGGCCGCGATTTCGAACAGCTCCATCGCCATATGCTCCGGGACCGGGCCCCAGGCCGGGGAATCGGCGCCCGGCGCCGCAGCTTCGGTGTAGAACACGTCCAGGCAATTGGCATCGCCATGGCGCGCGCTCGCATGTCTCACGAAACGTTCCTTTTCCCCAAGGCCCATGACCAAACCATCCATGGCTTCGCGCCAATAGTCGCATGCATACGAACCGACAGACCGGCAGAATCCGCACTCGTTGCGGGTGAGTACGCATGCGCCGGCGCGTTCGCTCCAATCTCCTTTGGCACATGGGATTCCAGAGACCTCCAACAGCCCGCGGAAGTCCCCGGTCTCGAAAGTCAATCCGAGCCTTTTGGCGAAGCCCAGCGCAAGTTTCCTGCTGTTATCGAAAACCCCCCGCAGAACGGCGTTTTGCGCTCCGGTCGACGAGGAACGGGTAGCGGCTCCGTCCACGGCACACACGGCCTCCAGGAGTCGCTTTTCCGAATCGGGATCGGCTGCTTCGGGAATGGATGCCTCAGGGCAACCGGACCTCAGGGCGGAAAGCCGAGCCGATTGCCACCGCCGGTTGAAGTCCTCGATCTCGTTTTGCGGAACGATTGGGGGAAATTGCATCATTGTCCTTATCGAGCAATTCCGAGGCCATTGCCATTTACGCGCAATCGGGTCCGATTTCGCGGCGCGAACCGTAGTTCGGAATCCCCAATCCGGCATCTTGGCAAAATCGGCAATGAAACCGTGACATTGTTACCGGTAACCTGTACGTTTCGTTGGGATCGGCGCACAACCTCCAAAGCGGAAAAATCCGTTTGCATACCGCTGCCATCCGCGATTCTGAAAATGGGCGGCCGCCATAGGGCGATTGGGAATAAAATCAAAGTTTCGATCTTTTTAATTTAAAACGTTATCGTGATCGCACTATTTGCAATCGACCCGGACGGGGATCCGGCCGGTCGGAAAGCATTCCCAACAATAACCCCGTTCCGCTGTTGTTGCCTTGATCCGGATCAAGTCCGACCCGGCCTTCTTTCGCGTTGCACCGACGGAGCGCTGCTTTTGGACATAAGCTTCCGGATTGCCAAAATGACCGTAGATAAAGCGGTCCGGGTGGCCTCGGCGCGGCTACCTCTTTTAAGAGAGGAGGTGCCATTGGAAATCATCAGAAGGATTCTGAATTCCGCACCCCTGTTCGCCGGACTGGGCGCGAGCGGCTGCGGTGAACTCGCGCCTCTGTGCCGCCTGAAGCCGCTGGCGAAGGATCAGGTTCTGTTCCGGCACGGAGAAAAAAGCCATGCCTTCTTCATCGTGCATTCCGGAGCCATAAATCTCCACCGTCTCGATTCCAAAGGGCGGGAAATCGTGCTGCGCCTGTTCCACCCTGGCGATTCCCTGGCCGAAGGCACGCTTTGCGGTCTCGCTGAGTATCCCGCCCATGCCAAAGCCGTGGAAGCAGGCCAGGTCCTGTCCATCGACCGGATCGGCTTCCTCCGCTACATGCAATCGCATCCGGACATGCCCATTCGGATCCTGGATTCAATCGACAAACGGAATCGTTACTTCATCGAGCAACTGGAAAGGCTTCAGGGACGGGAATCGGGTGACCGCCTGGTCGCCTGGCTGCTGGATAGCGCGCGGCAAGCGCACCCTGCCGGCGGGCATTCCATTTCCCTGCGACATCCGAAGAAGGTGCTGGCGGCCGAACTCGGCGTCACTCCGGAGACCCTGTCCCGGTCCTTCGCAGATTTGCGGGACAAGCGGATTATCACCGTGGAAGGCCGCGACATAACCATCACCGATATGGATGCCCTGCGCCGATCCGGCTGCGGCGCCAGGGAAACCTGAATCCGGGTTCCGCGGGAATTCCCGTCAGCCCGATTTGCACCAAAGCGTATCGACATAGCGCTTCGAGCGCGCGAGGATGCGTTCCACCCGCGCCAGACCTTCGGACCCGTGGCTTGCGTTCCAATCGCTATCCACGCGATGAAACGCCTCGCCCAACAGGTCGAGTTCCGTCGGGCCGAGGATTTCGCGCGCGATGCCGAACACGCAATGGTTCTCCTTCTGGATATGCGCGCGCAGAAGGCGCGCGTAGGCGTCGCATACCAAGGCGATTTCCTTCCAATCCGGACCGCCCGGCGCAAACGCCGGGTCGAGCAACGACCCCGCCAGGGAAACCAATTGGCGTCCTTTCACATGCTCCAGCCGCATGGTTCCGGTGGGTCCGCCGATGACCGGCATCCCCCGCATTTCCAGGGCGGGAAACAGGTATTCTTCTTCCTTGGCATGATGACTAACGTCCGTGAACTCCCTGAGGAACCACAGAATTTCGGTGAGCAGGTCCCGGTCCGAAAAGGCGCCGACGGAAGCCGCCTCGGCAATGGCCTCGAGTCCGTCCAATACGCATTCCACCTTGCGGTGCTCTTCCTTCAGCATTTCGATTGGATCAGACACGTCGGTTTTCCCTTCAGAAATTGAAGGTGGGCATTACGTAGAGGTTGTATCCCGGCCGGTAATCCTGGTCCGGACCCAAGCCCGCGGCCGCCAGCGCGACGGCGCCGTCACCGGGTAGAAAGATCCCCCCGCCGAAATGGATGTTCGCCTTGGGATGGATGGTGATCTGGATTTCCAGGTCGGCTTCCTGTCCATAGGGTTCGTCAATGGCGGCCGGCGCATTCTGAGGGAGAAAGAAATGGTATTGCGGCTTCACCTGGACGCGAGCCGCCCCGGCGGGTCCTCGCACGCAGGCGAAATCGCCGTCAAGCCGAATGTCCAAGACGCCATAGGCGGGATTAACGACGAAGTAATCCATCCAGCCGAAATAGGCATGGGCAAAATAATAGGAGGCCCGGTAGGCCGTGGCCCGGTCGTCGGACGGATCGTCGTCACCGCTCATGATGTCCAGTCCCGCATTCACCTTGTGCGCCCCCAACACGGCTCCGGCGCGCAACGCCAATTGGAAGGCCGCGCTCGTCAGGTTTCGCCCGGCGGATAGCTCTCCGGTCTGCCAGATGAATTCCTCTTCGTAAACGAACTGTCCCAAGCGGCCGGCCAGCCGTTCTCCGGCATAGACGAGATCGTAATTGCGTACGCTTAGGCCTCCGTAGCTCCCGGCCAGGCGCGCCTGGTCATAAAACATGAACGCGTCGGCCTGATGGCCATCCGCGAGTTTGCGGTTGTAGAACAGCCCGGTCAGCAGCAGGTGGTCGTCGACGGCTTTTTCCGCGGAATCGCGCACCAAATAAGCCAGGGCGGTCAGGTTGTCCGGACCCGCATCGTAGTTGGCCGAAACGCCGTCGAAGGAGCGGGAGGTCGCGCTCCATTCCAACGTACTCAAGAACCGGCCAGACCCGAGCGAAAGCTTTTGGCGGCCCAGCGCGGCCGTAACGGGACCCTCCTTTAAGGTGGCGTAGCCCTGCAGCAGGTCCATGCCTTTGCTGTTGCCCACCGAGGCCGCTGCCGGATTGGTCGCGGGCACGGACGGCTCAGACCCCATGTATCGGGAGTCTTGGATTTCCAGGCGGATACCTGTCCGTTCAAAAGGAGCGCCCGAATAGGCCAGACGCGACCTCAAAAAAGTGTTCAGGAAAGGCTTGTTGGCATCGTCGTCGCGAACAGCCTTCTGATCGAATTCCGTGCGCGTTCGGAGCTGTCCGGAGAAGCCGAAGGCGGCGGGTGGAGGCGGCGCGAACGGGGACTCCCCAGGGGGCGCGGCGGCAATCGGACCCGCGAAAATCGTCAGCACCGCGGCGATGGCCGGGGTCCGGATCGGAACAGTCGTAATGGATTTCATTGAATCCTCCCGGAGCGGGACTCAAGCAAGAAACATTCCCGCAGCCCTACCCTTCCAATCCAGGCATATACCCTTGTTTCCGCGGTGGAAGCCCGGCGGCAAACGCCCCGAATTGCAAAAACGGCGTGGAAGGGGGCGCGGCGCATGCCAACCTGGCACGCGCCGCCGCGTCGCAACCCTGATACAACCGTTTCCATCCGGCCCGGGGATCCAAACCGGCCCGGGATGGGTAACTCCATGGATACCCATGGGGGCTCCGCATTCATCCATGGCCGTGGAAATTCCCGGAAGCGGACCAATGGGTCATCGCCTGATCGATGTCCGCGGCATCCACCCGCGTCCTACCCTCGCCCTTGGCGCGGCGTTCGATTTCCTTCATTACCATGGGACGGATGAAGTCCGGGATGCGGGAAGTGCGGGCCGTGGCCGCTTCGCTCCACTCCAGCTCCGGCGCCATCTTGGCGGAGCCATCACCCCAGCTCCCGTATTTTCCGTCCATGATCTCCAGATCCACCACGTCCGCTCCTCCCGCGCGCGCCCATTTCTCGACGCGGCAGCGCGTCATGGTGCGCATGAAGCCTTCCGGTACCCGTTCCAGCCTTTGCAGGGCTTCGGGTTTCCAGGCCAGGGTCTTGAAAGCGGAAGACTTGGCCTGGGCGCGCTTTTCCGCGCTCAAGCGGACGAAATGCCCGGTGCCGCAATTGGCGCAGACCGTCGGTTTGGCGCCGTCCAGGATAATGCCGCACAGGTGGCATTCCCAAGGAGCGATCTCCGAGGCATCGGAGGCTTCCGGCGTTGCGCTTGCCTGGGCGGAAGTTCGGGCCGGATCCGCGGAAGGGGTCGCGGCATGCGGGTTGGCGCCTTGGCCATGGGCATGCGGATTGACGCCATGGGCGTGGATATGACCATGCGCCCCGGGGTCTCCTTGGCCCGATCCCGTCATGCTTGCATGCATCTTCTCCCGGGCCTTGCCCAGCCCCGCTTCCGCCACCTCCAAGGTGATTTCCTTCGTTCCGGAGTTCAGGGCGTGTTCCTCCACCATGTTTTTCGCGGCCTTGCGCATGAATCCATCCGGCACCCGTTCCAGGCGCTTGACGGCATCTTCCGTCCAGGCCGGTCCTCCGAAGGCGTCGGAGGATATCGCCCCGGGCGCCGCTTCGGCGGCGGATACGGGGGCTGCGGGAGCAAGATCCGCGGTAGTGGGAACGGCGGTTGGCGCAGCGCCGATGCCGGCGGCGCGCAATTCGGCCTCCACCATCTCCAGGGTCACGGCCGTGATACGTTGGGTCAATGCCCGTTTTTCCAGGCGGTTGCGGATCTGCGCCGTCACCGTCGCATCCCCGGACTTTTCCAACAGGGCCAGCGCGGATTTCTCCCACATCAATTGCCGATCCCCCAGAGTTTCCAAGGACTGCCCTTCGCTGACGATGGCGCTTTCCAGCAGCTTGAACATATGCCCGCCCATGCCGCAGATAGGGCAGGACTGGGGCCGGGATCCATGATGGACGTGGCCGCAGGCCTGGCATTTGAAGCTCAAGGCGATCTTGTCGTGGGAATCGCGCTCCTTGCCCTCGTCCGTGTCCACGATGCCCATGCGGGCCAGCGCAGCGGGAGGCAGCAGGGTTTTCAGGGCCGCGTTCAGGATCGACTCCGTGACCACGGTATGGCCTTCGGCCACGCAATAGTTCTGGATCGCTTTCATCGCCATATTCTGCGCCATGGCCGGCACCCGTTGCATGCGGGCCTTGGCCTCGGTGGTCCAACTCACGGTCTCCTCGGCCTGGAATTCCACCGGAGGCTTGGCCTTGGAATCCACCACCAATATGTTGCAGGGCGCCAGGCGGCACAGGTTCTCGGTGTTGCCGCCGATGTCCATGTCCTCGTCGCTATGGAAGCCGATACGGCCCACCACCAGCAGCCAGGGCGGCTCAGCCTTGACGAGCTGCAGGATCTTTTCGAAGGGTTTGCCATCCAACAAACGGATCTCGATGGCTACGCCCGCCTCTTCGGCCAGCCGCTTGGCGATGTTCAGGTAGGACTGGTAGATCTTGGCCAGCCCCGAGTCGATGATGTCTTCATGTAGCTTCTCCTGCTCTTCGAACTTGAAGACCTTACGCGCCTTTTCGGTGAGGGTCTTGTTCAGGCTTTTGAACATGGCATAATGGAAATAGGGGTCGAAGGCGGATACCGCCAGTACTTTCTTGTCCAATGTCTTCGCGAGCCGCATGGCCCGCTGCAGGCCGCCCCAGCTTCGGATGCTGCCGTCCAGGCAGACTATGATGGTGTCGGAGACGTTCTCTTCCACGGACATGCGCGTAAGCAGGACATCGCGGCGGACGCGGCGCAGCATGCGCTCGGCGACGGTGCCCAGTTGGGAATTGCCCACGCGGCCGACGCCGTGCGCGCCCAGGGCCACGAGATCGTAATCGTTGGCCGCGATGTCCTCGGCCATGGCCTTCCAATTCTTGCCTTCCAGGCTCACGGCGGCGAACTCCAGGTTATCGGTCTTGCAAGCGCCGGACATGGCCTCCAAATACGAGTCCGTGATCAGCTCCAGCCCTTTGGTGATCAGGCTGTCGTGGATCTTGCGCTGGCGGTTAAGTTCCTTCTCCTTCTGGAACTCCTCCGGAAGTCCGCCTTCCATGGCGCGGAAACGGTTGTCGTGCATCTTAGCCGCATACACGTGGCTGCCGATCATGCGGGCGCCTTCGCGCTTGCCGATCAGCATGGCCGTGCGCATGGCCTCGTTGGAAGGGACGGAACTGTCCAGGCCCACGTAAATGCGCGAGTATTTCCAGTCTACCGCCTTGGGCGCGGCTTCCCCATCGGGATGGGAGCCGGGCGCCTGGAAGGAGGGAACCGTTGCAGGGACGGCCTCAGCGGCCTCGGCAGCTATGGCGGTAACGGTGGCCGGGGCGGCCGCGGCGGCTATTGCAGACGGGGCGGAAGGGGCGGTTGCCGCAGCCGCCTCTAGGGTCGCGGCAGTTGCGGTCCCGGCGTCCTTCGGCCGCTCCAAAACCTCGCGGGCCTCCTTCATCAGTTCCATGGTGATGCGCGTGAACCCGCGCCCCTTGGCGTATTTTTCGATCTGCTCGGTGATGAACTGGCGGATCATGCCCGGGGCCCGGTTGATGGATTCAATGGCCTCGGGCTCCCATTCCATACCGCCTTTGGAAGGCAGCATCACGATCTTACCGTCCTTTTCCGGAACCCGGAAAGGAGTCTTGTCGTGGATGGATGAGATCCAGAATACATAGGCGTAGGGGAATTCGTGTTGGGCGATATGGAAGCTGTCGTACTCGAACATTACGCGCGCCAGCTTCACGAATTCATGTCGCGGATCTTCCGGACCGATCACCTCCACGGCCGCGTTGACCTGGAAGCTGATGTAGTCCGGGGCGTTGCCGGTATAGTGCAAAGCCGCCAGGGGCGTGGCCGAGATATTCCTGAAGGTGGTCTTTTCGAAAATCTCGAGGCTGCTCAGCGATCGGTAGTCGACCTTCTCCCGATCGAAATAGAAGCTGGAAACGGCTTTCAGCCTTTCCTGCAACGATTCCTGCCAGGGACGGCCGCGGGTGCGTTCAATCGTCTCCTTGAACAGGTTGACGTAGGATTCCAGGTATTCCCGCTTGGGCAGGAAGCCCACGCCTTTGTTGCCGCAATTGAACGGAAAGGTCTGGCCGCGCGCCTGGGTGATCATCACGGGCAGGTGCGAAGTGAAAAAGGCGGGATTCCCCTTTCCCAACAGCTTGTCGTACATGGCGCGGCGGCCTTGTTCGATCCACTCTATGTACCGCTCCGGCAGGCTTTCCATCGGCAGGTCGACCGGTCCCTCGGCCAGTTCCACGCGAAGGCGATCTCCTGCGACTACGACCTTGGGCAGGCCCTGAAATTGTCTGGCCGTATTCTGCTGCATATCGATTCCTTCCGTCCGCCGTTCGTCCGCGGTTCGTCCACTCTACAACAGCTATTTGAAATGGAAGCCGAGTTCGGCTTCCCGTTCGCGCTTATGGCGCGTCATCAATTCCGGAGTTACGGGTACGCCTTCGGTCCGGGCCCGCGCCTCCAACTTCCGTTTCACCACCGGCCTCAGGAACAACGGCAGCTTGGACAGCCGTTCCCGCGCTTCGGGGGTCCATACGACTTCCGTGTCCCCGTCCGGTTTCCGCACCGGTATGATCGCGCCCCCGGCCGGCTCGTATTCACAGCTGGGGTCTTCCGCCATGAGATTTCCCTTGGCCAGGGATCGGGCCCGGCAGCCCCCGCACACCAGCTTGTATTCGCAACCGCCGCAACGGCCCTCCAGCAGGGCCGGATTGCGCATGGAGGCCAGCAGCACCGAGTCGTCCCAGATCTTCCAGAAACCGTCCCGTCGTACATTCCCGGCGGAAAGTTCCATGTACGGGCAAGGGGTGATCTCCCCTTTGGGGGTGATGCGGCAATAATGGCTGCCCGCCAGGCAACCGCCGCCGTCGTAACCTTCGGCGCGCGTGTAGGGCGATGCGGGATCGGCTTGATGGAGGATGCGCTTGAAATGGGGCGTGCAGCGCGTTTGCACCAGGATGCCTTTGGCCGTGGGTTGGATGGCGGCGATTTCCTTGAGCGCGGCTTCATATTCCGCGGCCGAGAGATCCATGGAGCCTTCGCCCCGGCCCACGCAGACCAGGAAGAAGAAATTGATGATGGACGCGCCGAGTTCGCGGGCCATGTCCACGGCTTGCGCAATCTCGCTCCGGTTCCATCGCGTTATCGTGAAGTGGATCTGGGCATGCATGCCGGCCGCGCGGCAATGTTTTACCGCCTCGCAAGTCCTGGCGAAAGCGCCGGGCATGCCCCGGAAAGAATCGTGGGCGCCGGGACGGATGGAGTCCAGGCTGATCCCCATGCCTTCCAGGCCCGCCGCCCTGAGTTCCTCCGCGCGCTTGCGGTTCACCAGCACCCCGTTCGTGCCCAGCACCATCCGCAGACCCGCCTCCACTCCGGCCTTGACGAACCCGTCCAGGCCCGGATGCAACAGGGGTTCGCCTCCGGTGAGCACGATGATGGTACCCGGCGCCCGCGCGCCGATGTCGCGGAACAGGGATGCGACCTCCTCATCGGCCATCTCCCCGTCCATGACCGACGCCCGTTGGGTGGCGTCCATATAACAATGGGCGCAATTCAGGTTGCAACGCCGGGTCAGGTTTACGGCCACCAGGTACGGTTCAAACTCCCGCTCCCCGCGCCGTTCTTCCTTTTTTCCCGTTTCCATCGGCAACCCCGCACCCTGTCCCGCTATCGCGGGCGGTTTAATACTCGAAGGCGACTTTCGCGTCCTTGCCCGCTTCCACCTTCACCTGCACGGTTTTCGCGCCCAGGGCCTCATGCCAGATCTTCAACGTATAGGTTCCCGCGGGCACGTCGGCCAATATGAACTCCCCGGCCGGTCCGGTCACCGCCGCGTAGGGATGCGGCAAGGCCCAGATGTATCCCTGCATGAAATCATGGGCATCGCACTCCACCGAGATCAGGCCTTCCTTGCGGAGGATTTTGGTGTTTTCCACGACCTGGCCCTTCTTAGGCAGCGCCATGTTGATCAGGTTCTTCTTGGCCGCGCCGTCCACCAGGTAGAAGTGCGAATTGTGGAGCATGTCGTCGTCGTTGCGCACTTTCAGGGTCGCGCCCACCGGGGCCACAAGTACGTGGGGAGTGAACTTGCAATTGGTGTTGTCGTAGAAGATTTCGCCTGCCGCGGCTTTCTTGCCTTCCGCAATCTTGTCGATCATCACCACGGCGAATTGGAGGCCGCCGCCCGCTCCCGTCACGTATTTTTGGGCCGCGATCTTGGCGCCGCACTGCTCCGGATTCTTGCTGACCACTTTCATCTCGTCCGCCGGGGCCTTCCCTTTGATCTTGATGGCCCCGCTGATGCTGCCGCCGTTGGCGACGGCGATCTCCTTGTATTGCGCCGAGGCCGCCACGGCTCCGGCCAGCATGAACGCGCATAAGGTATTGATGGTTTTCATTTCGATCCTCCGTTTTGGGATGGGTTTTCCATGGCTGGGCTCAGAAGAAGACATGCAGCCTTCCCACGATCTGGTTCTGGTTGTCCGCCGTGCTCTGAGGTATCCAATCGTTTTTCCGGTAATACAATCCCACCTGCAGGAATTGCATGATGAAGGGTTCGACGCCTACCACCACGCGGGTCTGATTGCTTTGCGCCTGGGGGATTGCCGTATTGCGCCAGAAGGACTCGTAGGTGACCTTGAAATTAAGTCCCTGCATGGGCAGGAAGTCGACCTCGGTGTAGTCCTCGACCTTGTCGATGCCCTCATCCTTGGTGTAGTCGCGCTCCCCCAGGATGGTGAACATGCCCAAGGTGGTGCCGGCGAAAACGCCGTAAGATCCTTTGGTTTCCTTGAATTCCTTGGTAAGTTCCTTACTGTAGGAACCGCCCAGCCTGACGGTGCGCAGCACGGGCACTTCCCTGAACACGAAGGAGCCGACGCTCATCCATTTGGTCTGGGTGATGGAACTGACCAGGGACAGCGGCCCGGGTTCGAATCCCATTTCGTATGCCAGGGCCGTGGAACTGTAAGTGTAGCCGGTGAAGTTGCGCACGAAGGCATCATCGTCCATGAGCCGGTATCCGTATGGAAGCAGCATCTGGCCGAATTTCAAGTAGCTGTTGGCGGGCAGGGAAATCATGCTCCAGAGTTCGCGGAAGCCGCCTGCGGACATGTCCTTGTCGTAGTAAAGCTTCAACCGATCCTTGATCAGATCCATCTCCACGTATAGGTTCTTCTCCTTGAAGGTGCCGGCGTTCCAGTTCCCCTCCACCATGCGCGCCGAATCCCCGGGGTTGGCGGGTTTGGTGGTGAACTGGCGGAGATACGCCTGTTCGATGCGGAAATTCGCACCCAGGGAGACGGAGTTGTTCAGCTTCGGATCGAAGGAATTGAGGTTCTTCTGCGCGAGTGTGGAAGCCACCAGCAGCTTGTATTGCGTATACACCTCTCCGAACTCGGTCCGCTTGCCGCCCCCCGTCCGGTTTACGTGGCATTGGCTGCATTTGAATCCCGTTCGGACGGCGATATAGGGCTCGGCGGAAACCAATCCGGTGGCCAGCAGGAACACGATCGCGATAGGTTTCCAGGGCATTGACGTTGACCGTTGCATATCCGCGCCTAGTTCCTTCCCGTGATCCAGGTTTTAATGGTTTGGATGTCCTCGTCGGAGAGGGGCGCCGCCGCTTCGGCCGGCATCCTTACGCCGTAGGGCGGGGTCGCCTTGAAGATCTTCAGGAACAGGTAGCTGCTGTCCGGTACCCCCGGCAGCACCCGCATCATATTGATGTTTTTTACCGTCAGCATCTCGATCGACTTGATGTTGACCAGGCTGTCCCACGCCGCGCCCGATTCCAGAGTCAGCCTGGTTTGCATAAATCCGGTGCCGCCGGGCTTGATGTGGCATTTCTCGCAATGGGTCTTGAAGATGGGCAGCACGTTGGCCGTGAAAAAAGCCCGGTCCAGGCACTCCACCGGCTTGGGGAGCCTGGAACAATCGATGCAGCGCGAGGGAGGATTGGGGAGTAGGCAAGAGTCCACTGCCACGCAACGCGCGGGAGGATTGGGCAAAGCGCAGGAATCGGGCACAGCGCAGCGCGCGGGGGGATTGGGGAGCAGGCAAGAATCCACCGCCAGGCAACGCGCGGGAGGATTGGGCAGAGCGCAGGAATCGACGACGCAGCCGGCTGAGGCGGGATTCGCGATGCAGGGATTCGGCTTGATGAGAGCTCCGCCGGCGGTCAGACCCACGCCGTCTCCGGCTTTCATGCAGGCGATGAACAGGGCGGGAATAACGATGGCAGCCGCCAGCAGTCGGGATTTCCCGCGCAGCCCTTGTTGCAAGCGGTTCATGGCGTCACCTCCGTGTCTTTCGTGAACAGGATGAAAAAGGGATTCGGCTTACGGATCAGGGAGCGGATGTAATGGACCAAGGCCCATTTCCTTTTTTCCCCAAGGGCGTTCCGCTGTTCGGCCGGCATTTTTTGCAACGCTGCTTCCGTCGGTTGGGTGAGCAGCCAAGCCTGCAACTGATCGATTTCGGCGGCCGGATAGGCTTCCTTGTACTTGACCGGATCCACCGTAGCGTCTCCGGAAATGAGGAAACCGTCGAGAGCGTAGGCGGGCATGGGCGTGCCGTTGAGGCCGGTGGTGAAGGTGCGGTACAGGGTCCCGGCGTCGTTCCCCGCCTTGTAGCGATACGCGGTCAGGTTCCAGGGGAGGATTTTGCGGCCCCAGTCATCGTCCAGGGTCTTACCGGATTTCCCATCGCCTTTGCCGGAGCCGCCGTGGCAGGCCCAGCATTCCATCAGCATGTACACCAGCTTGCCCTCCTTTACCGCTTGCGGAGTACTCTCGGGAACCGCGGGAACCTCCATGGGGGAGGGCGCGCCTTCCTTGAAATCCGGAGAAAAAGTCTTGAGGAAGGCGACCACGTCCAGGCGCTCCTGCAGGGTAAGAGTCGTCCCCCAGGCCGGCATCTGCGTTCCCGGAACCCCTTTTTCCACGATGGCCAGCAGATCCGCATCGGTGGGCAGCTCTCCGCTCGGGGTCGAACGGAATTTGAACATGCCCGCGGTGAAATCGCGCGGCCGCGGATTCAGGTATTGGCCCGCGGCGCTCCGGCCGTCGCCGTTTTCGCCATGGCAGGCCGCGCAGGATTTGGAGTAGACGGCTTCGCCCCGGGACAGGGAAGGCGATGACAAAGCCGCCTGGGCGGGCCCGGAGGCGGCGCTTGCCCCGTGTAATGCCACGATGGCGGCAAAACCGATCGCCCGCGAAAGACGGCCGGACAGGTTGAGGGGATAGGCATTCAAGATGTACCTCCCGTTTCTCTCATTCATGGGTGGATACCACATCAAATTCCATACCATATTTCCTGGTGTTTATTGCGGAACCGGGAAGCTTCGGTTTAAGGATGGTTGGGCTCATAAGCTTCAATCTATCCGCGGCCGTTGCTTCGCGGATTACGCGAAAAATGCCAGCTTGGCATGCATTCCGGCCCCATTTTGGTCCTTATGGCACGCATTGGGCTAACGCTTGGATGCGGCGGCGCGCCTGCGCAGGAACCAGATGAGACCGGCTTCCAGCACGATGGCCAGGGCGGCCCGCTTCGAAGCCGGGGCCAGGGGATTCTCCGCGCGGGCCGGCTTCAGGTACAAGGTAAACCAGGAGGTTACCCCACGGGAGCTGCCCGTCTCGCGCGACAATCCGTCCCAGACGGAAAAAGCGATGGGCGCGAAGCCTCCGGGCTCGAAGGCATACCGTCCAGGCTCGGACCGTTTGCGCGTGAACACGGCCCACCATTCCCCGTCCGCATAACCCGCGTCGACGCTGATCGTTCCGGGAATCCGCGCCAGGTTTCCCGCGCCCTTAGCCGCATAAACCTCACCCGTATCCGTGCCGAGATCGCGGAACCAGAGCTCGGCGGGATTCCGCTTGTCGCCGGAAAGGAAGTAGGGTTTACCCGCCCCTTCGATGGCCTTGCCGGGAATCTGAATGGCGATGGCATCGGAAAATACCGCCCCGGAATCGCTGCCGGCCGCGTCAATGGGACTATTGGCGCCTTTGCGTTGCGCGCTCATATCGTGCCAGGAGACCAGCACGGAAACGTAGTCGCTATCGTAAACGGCCCTCACCTCCACGGCGTTGGCCGCTGGAAAGAAATCCCTGCGCGCTTCGATCACCTGGCCGACCACGGGGAACAAGGCCGGCTTCGCACGGGTGAAGGCGTCTCGCCCCGGCTTGGATCCCAATTCGCCGGGAACGGCCTCGGCCGTCACCAATGAAGCGTATCCGGGTTCGTCGCCGGGACTCAGCGAATGGATGTAGTCGACCAAGGCCCAGCGATCCTTTTCCTCGATGGAGGCCGTGTAGCTGGGCATTGGCGTGCCGTTGAGCCCGGTCATGATGGTGCGGAAGATATCCTCGCGCCGGGGCCCGCCGCGGAAGGTCCAACGCCGCGTCAGATCCGCGGGCCGGATGGCGTGGCCCCAATCGTCGTTCAGGGTCGGTGCGGACTCCCCGTCGCCGCGGCCCAGCTTGCCATGGCAGTCCATGCATTTGTTCTCGACGAAGAGTTTGCTGCCCCGCTCCGCCGATTCCTTGCTGAAAGCCGGAGGCTTAACAGCGGCGATGGGTTTGGGGTGGTTGGCGGTATCGGCGAAATCGGAATTGAAGCCCTTGATGAAGGCGACGAGATCGCCAAGCTCTTCTTCGGAAAATTCCGGCCAGGCCGGCATACCCGTATAGGGCATGCCGCTCCGGATGATGGATTTCAGATCCGCATCGGTGGGAGATTCCCCGCTTTCCGTGGTGCGGATTTTGAACGATCCCGAGGTGAAATCGCGCGGCAGCGGCCGGAAGAACTCCGCCCCGTCCCCCTTGCCCTCGCCGCCCGTACCATGGCATTGGGAGCACTTGTCCAGGTAGATGGCCTTGCCCGCCGCGGCCCGGGCATCCGTAGCCGGCGCGTCCGCCGCGCGCGCAATGGGAGCGTAGGAAAGCGCGGCCGAGATCACACCCGCGAGGGCGAGGGTAGCGGAAAGCCTGCGATGGGTATTCATTCCGCGCGCTCCTGGGCCCTGGGTTTCTGCCCCGTGAACCGGTAGAGGAATAGGATGACGTCCCAGATTTCATCCTCGGAAAGGAATTTCTCCCAGGCCGGCATCGCCGAGGCCCAAGGAGTAGACTCTTCGGGAAGGCCCGGACCTCCCTTCGCGATGCGCCAGAAGAGGTAGGACTCCTGCAACATGGCGATGGTGGTGGGATCCTGGAAATTGGCGGGCAGGGGATCGAAGCCGTGGGAATGGATGCCGTCCCCTTTCAGGTTGTCCCCGTGGCAGAACACGCAGTTCCGGTAATACACCTTGCGGCCGTCCGCCACGTGCGCGTCGAAGGCCGCCGCATCCTTGTCCTCCAGCTCCCGAAAGGGATTCGACGCCGTGAGCAGGTTGATCTTCTTGCCCTTGAAATCCATCTCCCCCGGCGGGGCGGGATGGATGGTGCGCGCATTTGCCGGGGCCGCCACCTCCCGCGAGGCGTCTCGGTAGGCCGCGTAGCCGGCCAGCAAAGGGATGATCGCGGCCAAGGTCCAGAGCAACGGGGCGAAACGCCGTTCCGTAAAGAAGCGCAGCAGGGCAAGCGAAGCCGTGCGCAAGCGTCCCGAATCCGCCGAGAGATAGATGAGCAGCACGGCCGTGAGCACGGCCAGGTATAGGCCGATGATGGACGAAGGCAGCGGCGGCGTCAACGCGTAATTCAAGACCAGGAAGAATCCCGACCACCAGGCCCCCATCCAGACGAGGATGGGCGGCTTCAGGAAGCGCAGTCCTATCAGCACCAGCAGAACGGGCCCGAGTATCAGCAGGTTCACCGCTTCCCCCTTTGCGCGGAAAGGTACGCGACCATGGCCTTGATGTCCCCGGCGGAGGTCTTGTCGTAGAATCCCGATGCCTTGAGCGTATTGGCCATCAGGCCCTTGGGATATCCCTTGGGCGTTACCGCATCCGGATCCATGATGGATTCGGAGATCAGGCTGGGTTTGAGACGCTTGCCGACATCGAAGAGACTGGGGCCCACCAGCTTGCCGGGCTGATCCAGCCTATGGCAACCGGCGCATCCGTTAACGGTCAACAACTCCTTGGCGGTCCTGGGGACCGTGGTTGCCGCGGAAGCGGCCGGGGCGGCCGGACCATCATTTGCGACCGTACCGGAGGGCGAAAACGCGTGACGGGTCAGCATAGTGACGTTCGGCGTACCGCCCAGGCTTTGCAAGTAGGCGATCACGGCCATGATTTCCCCGTCGGAAAGATTGATGGGCGGCCCATGGATGGGGGGCATGCCGGGGCTGTAGCCTTCGACGATGAAAGCGTTGGGTTCGTAGATGGACTGGGCCAGGTACTCCACATCCGACATTCCCGGCCTTTGCTTGCCGGCGCGGGCGCCGATGCCGCCCAGATCCGGGAACCGCCCGGGCTTGTCCGATCCGATGGTATGGCAGCCCAGGCAGGTGCCCTTACCGCCCACGATTTCCTGGCCGGCCTGGACCAGGTCATCCGTGGTCATGTCCGCACGTACCTCCAGATCCTTGGGAGGGTGGACCTCCTTCTGCGGGACCATCTGCCCGATGTAGGCGTAGAACGCCGTGACCAGCACGGTGAAGAGGATGATCTTCAATACGTTGATCATGGCGCCGCCTCCTTCCCCGTGTCCCAATCCTTGCGGCCCGAAAGGCTGGTGAGCCAGAAGACGATGGAGATGAAGGCGAAGAAGATCAGCACCGTCACCGACACCACGATGGAGGCGAACCCCAGGGTGGGCGTGAAGGCGTCGACGGATTCGTCCCGCATCACCCCGTAGACGTGCCAATGCTGGCGGATGCCGGAGCGGACGTAGCCCATCAGCCCCATCAGCCAGGTGAAGGTGATGGCGATGAGGATCAGCGCGTATTGCGAGCGCATCGGCATTTTCCCCCAGCGGATTTCGCCCGTGGTGCGCGCGTTGCGGAACATGAAAATGTCGATGACGGTCACGGAGATCATGGCCGTGAGCACCGAAGCGACCTGGGGGACGGAAAGCCGGATGCGCACCTTGGCTTCCACGAAATAGCCCAGCACGCCCAGGGCGATCACAAAGAGCGCGGTGAGGGCGAAAATCAGGAACTGGGCCAGGTTGCCTTTGGCGGCCCAAGGCGCGATGGATCGCTTGTTGCCCCGGCGGTAGAGCAGGAAGCTGACATAGGTGGTCAGGATCAGGATGTTCACGGCGGTGTTCTTGGCCGACATCACTCCCAGCACGCCCAGGGCGGGATGATGCGCGCCGCCCATCTTGCGCGCCTCCTCCACGGTAGCCACCAGGGAATGCGGCGTCGCCCACACCAGGAAGCACACCGTGATCGAGCCCAGCAGCCATTTGATGAACTTGCGGAAGCGTTCCGCCCCTTCGATGCGTTCCATGCCCAGCCACAGGTAATAGTTGGCGGCCAGGAACAGGGTGCCGATCAACACCGCCTGGATGATGAAAAGCCAGGAGAAAGCGCCGCCCATCAGGGTCATGCCCATGTTCTGGGAATAGGCGTAGATCTCCTTGCCCAGCCAATACCCCGCGAAAGGCAGCGGGAGCAGGGCGCTGATGGCGATGAAGTTTCCGATGTACCCCATCCAGTCGTAATGGGCCCGTTCCTCGTCCGTCTTGGCCCCCATGAACTTGAAAGCGCCGTAAGCTCCCGCGATGGATCCGCCGAAGGCGATATTGGCGATCAGACGATGCACGTTGATGGGCATCCAGGTGAAGTTGTGCACCGCCTGCCAGCGGTTGACCAGTTCGCCCGACTGGGTGATTCCATTGGGGGAATTCATGAAGGTGAGCCACGCATCCGCGATGCAGATGATGGCGACCCCGACCAGGTTGAGGCAGACGCCGAGGGCCAGGTGCACGCGCGGATGGAACTTTCCCCAACCGTAATAGTAGGCGTACATGAAGATGGCCTCGGCGAAGAACAGGGCTACATAAGGCATGAAGGTCCAGCTGAAGATGGAGACCAGGTAGGCGGTCAGTTTGGGATACAGAATCAGTAGCATAAAGGTGAGCATCGCGCCCAGGGAGGCCGTGAACGAAAAGGACGTGGACAGCAGCTTGGTGAATTCATGGGCGAGATGATCGTATTTGCGATCCTTGGTGCGGTACCCGATGTATTCGATGGTCAAGGCGAACATGGGCACCGCCAGCACGAAGGCGGCGAACATCAAATGCAGCTGGGCCACGATCCAGATGGCCACGCGGCTGCCGATGACCGGGAACCTGCGGTAAGCGGGTTCGGAGCCGGGTTTGGTATTCGCGTAAACCTTGGGCGGCTGCGCAACCGGCGCGCCTGGAGCATGGGCCTTGAGTATCCAGGTCACGATGGTAGTGATGTCCTCGATGGAAAGCGCGGGATGGGCCGGCATGGGCACGGCGCCCCAGGCCCCCGCGCCTCCGGCATGCACCTTTTCCGCCAATCGGGCGATGTCGGCCGTACCGTATTTCGCCGCGATTTCCTTGAAGGCGGGTCCCACCACCTTATGGTCCGGCTGATGGCACACGAGGCAATCGCTCTGCTTCATCAATTCCTGGGCATTCTGGGCCTTCTGGGCCTTCACGGCCTCCTCACCCCCTGCCGGCGCGGCTCCGAGACACAGCAACGCCAACAGCGCCGCCAACCGCCAAGCAAAGCGTTTCCGGCGGATGATTCCCTGATCCATGCTACCCCTCGATGCCTATGGGTTTTCCCGACCCAGGGAACCCCGCCCCACCGGCCGAACCCGCGCCTTGCGTTCAGAGTTGAGGCAAAGCAATTCGCGCACCATTCCGTGTAGGGGATCCACGTGCCGCCCAAAAACGGGATTCAGGGCGATGCTGGCAGCATGTCGCCGCAACCAGTCGGTCCTAGGTCGCGGAACCCTGTCAGAATGGCAACCCAGCTGCAAATTCGCGCATGCCCCTCACGGCAATCCCGGCTCGGGGACGGTTCGGAAGGACTGGCAAAACCCGCGCGCAAATTGTCAGGAGAAAATCGATGCTACCGCGATCCCGCCCTTGATACCTTTATTGCAAGGCGGACCAAGTTGCAAGGCGGACCAAGTTGCAGGACCAAGTTGCAAAACGAACAACACAGGACGAACGGACGAAAATGATTCAGGCCCTCGCTTCTAAAACCGCCAAACCATCCGCCATCGATTGGCAAGGCCTCCGTCAGGAGCCCTACCGCCTGCTGTTCCCACTCGGCATCTCGCTCGCCGCCGTCGGTATCGGCCTATGGATCCCGTTCTACCTGTGGCCGGAAGCCGTCGGCTTTCCCGGCCAGGCGCATGCGGTCATCCTGATCCAGGGCTTTCTGTTGTGCTTCATCTTCGGCTTCCTGGGAACCATGATGCCGAAGGTGCTGGGTGTGCGTCCGCTCAACACCCCGCAATTCGCCATCTTCCCCATCGCCCTCGTCGGCCTCGCCGTCGCCTCCTTGGCCGGCGCCCCGCGCCTGGCCCAGATCCTGCATCTCTGCTTGCTAGCCAATTTCGCCGTTTTCATCGCCCTGCGGTTCCCGCGCCGAACTTCGAATCCGCCACCGGCATTCGCGTTCATCGCCGTGGCCATGCTCGCCGACATCGCGGGCACCCTCCTAAAGTTGGCGGCGCTCTCCGATCTGCTCGGGGCCACCGCCTCGCGGGCCGGCGCGCTCCTGCAATACCAGGCCTTTCCCTTGCTTCTCATCCTGGGCGTGGGAGGCTTCCTGCTGCCGAAGCTGTTCGCCAACGGCCCCATCGATCCGGCCTCCTTGCGCGACTCCGCGGCTTCAGGACCGGGACGCCCGCTGGCGCTCGCGGCGCTCTTCCTGATCAGCTTCGGCGTGGAAATCCTTTCCCTGCATCGCGGGTACGGAGACGCCGGCTTGCGCGCGGCTTACGGCCTGCGGGCCGCGGTGTGGATCTGGTTCATCCTCCGCGACATCCGGATCCATAAAGTCCCCGGCAAGCTGCCGCTCTATCTCTTCGGAGCCCGCGTTTCGCTCATCGTGATCGGAGCAGGACTGCTGCTGCCCGTTTTCCGCCCCGCCTATTTGCTGGCCTGGGAGCACGTGATCTTCCTTTCCGGATTCCTGCGGCTCACCCTGTCCATCGCTTCGCGCGTGGTTGCGGCCCATTCCGGCCGCCTGGAGATCCTGGGCCTGCACCGCAAGAAGGTGCGCGTCTACGGGATGCTGATCGTTTTTGCCATGTTCACGCGCATCGCATCCGACTTCTGGCCCAAAAGCCATTGGATGCATATCGCCATCGCCGCCGCCGTGGCCATGACCGCCATCGCGATCTGGTCCGGCATCTTCTTTCCCTTGTTGCGGGTGCATCCCGGCGGGAAGGTCTGAGCACGCACCTCAATCATCCTCCATCATCCTCAATCGTCCTCAATCGTCCTCAATCGTCCTCAATCGACCTCAATCAAAAGGAACGGCATGAAGTTCACCAGGCGGTTCACGGCAGAGGGATCCGACCCCTACGACGCATTCCAATATGAAACCCGGACCTCCAGGATCCGCGGCGCGGGCCAGAGCGAAGCGCTCGAGGTGGAGGTTCCGAAGACCTGGTCCCAGACCGCGGCGGACATCCTCGCCCAGAAATACCTGCGGCGCAAGGACGCGGAGGGACGCCCGGGAGAGAATTCGGTGAAGCAAGCCGTGGACCGGCTGGCGGGATGCTGGACGCATTGGGGCGCGAAGCTGGGATACTTCGATACCCCGGCCGATGAACGCGCATTCCATGATGAAACAGTGCACATGCTGCTCGCGCAGATGGCCGCCCCGAATTCACCGCAATGGTTCAACACCGGCCTGCATTGGAAGTACGGAATTACCGGCGGAGCGCAAGGGCACTACTACGTGGACCCGGCGGATGGCTTCGTGAAGGCGTCCGCCGACGCCTACTCCCGGCCGCAACCGCATGCTTGCTTCATCCAATCGGTCGAGGACGATCTGCTCGGCGCCAACGGACTCTATGGATTGCTCGCCAAGGAAGGCCGGATCTTCAAATACGGTTCTGGGACCGGAACCAATTTCAGCGCCATCCGGGCCGCGGGCGAACCGCTCATGGGGGGCGGGAATTCGTCGGGCCTCATGTCCTTCCTCAAGGTGTTCGATCGCGCCGCCGGCGCCATCAAATCGGGAGGCACCACGCGTCGCGCCGCCAAGATGGTCTGCCTGGATCTGGATCATCCCGAGATCGAGGATTTCATCGCCTGGAAAAGCCGCGAAGAGGCCAAGGTGGCGGCCCTCGTGGCCGGTTCCAGACTTATCCGTTCGCAAATGCGCGAGTCCAAGGTCACGGCGGACGGCCGCGCCCCCGTGGGCGCCGTCGGAACGGAGGGAGCCCCCGGAATATCGGGAATCGCGGGAACGGAATTCATCCCCGAAGGCCTCCTACAACGCAACGCCTCCCTGATCGCACAAGGTTTGGTTCCGCCGGTGATGGACGAATTCGATTCCGGGTTCGAAGGCGAAGCCTACGCCACCGTCAGCGGCCAGAACTCCAACAACTCCGTACGCGTTCCCGACGCCTTCCTCACCGCCGCCCTGGAAGACGGGGACTGGAACCTCACCGCGCGCACCGACGGCAAGGTGATGAAAACCGTAAAGGCCCGGGCCCTGCTCGACAAGGTTTCGCTGGCGGCCTGGGAAAGCGCCGACCCGGGGGTGCAGTTCAGCGACACCATCAACCAATGGCATACCTGCCCGGCGGACGGCCCCATCCGCGCCTCGAATCCCTGCTCCGAATACATGTTCCTGGACGACACGGCCTGCAACCTGGCCAGCCTGAACCTGGTGCGCTTCCAGGACGCGGACGGCAACCTCAAGATCGAGGACTTCCGCCACGCCATCCGCATCTGGACCGTGATCCTGGACATCTCCGTGGGCATGGCGCAATTCCCTTCCCCGGAGATCGCCCGCCGCACCCATGACTTCCGCACCCTGGGATTGGGCTACGCCAATCTGGGCGCGTTCCTCATGCGCGCGGGCATTCCCTATGACAGCGCGCGCGCCGCCGCCTGGACCGGGGGCATCACCGCCATCCTGGGCGGAACGGCTTATGCCGCGTCGGCTGAGCTGGCGAAGGCGTTGGGGTCTTTCCCACGCTTCGAACCCAACCGCGCGGACATGCTGCGGGTCATCCGCAATCACAACCGCGCCGCGTTGGGCGAAAAAGGAGGTTTCGAGGGTCTGACGACGGAACCCCTGGGTCTGGACCCGGATTCGTGCCCGGCCGACCTGGCCGCGGCGGCCCGGGACGCCTGGGGAGATGCCCTGGCGGCGGGGGAAACCCACGGGTACCGTAATGCTCAGGTTACCGTGCTGGCGCCGACAGGAACCATCGGGCTGGTAATGGATTGCGACACCACCGGCATCGAACCGGATTTCTCCCTGGTCAAGTTCAAGAAACTGTCCGGGGGCGGCATGCTGAAGATCGTGAACCGCTCCTTGCCGGTCGCCTTGCGCCGTCTCGGCTACGACTCCCGTCAGGCCTCCGCCATCGTAGCCTATTGCCTGGGTTCGGGCACGCTGGAAGGCGCGCCCTACATCGACGCCCCGACGCTGGCCCTTCGCGGCTTCCCCGCCGACCGCATCGCCGCCGTCGAGCAGGCGCTGGGGCGCAGCCTTTCCCTGCAGGACGCGTTCTCCCCTTACGTGCTCGGAGAGGATTTCCTCAAGTCCCTCGGCATCCCCGCGTCCGAGGTCGCGGCCGGCGGCCAGGAGATCCTTGAGGACCTGGGATTCTCCGCCGCCGAAATCGATCTCGCCGACCGCGTCATCTGCGGCAGCCAGACCGTGGAAGGCGCGCCTTTCCTGGAACCGGAACATTACGCGGTCTTCGACTGCGCCAATCCCTGCGGGCGCGGCACCCGTTGCGTCTCCCCCGCCGGGCATCTCAACATCATGGCCTCGGCCCAGCCCTTCCTGAGCGGCGCCATCTCCAAAACCGTGAACCTGCCGGCGGAAGCGTCCGTGGCTGATGTGGAAGGCGTCTATCTCGCCGCCTGGCGCATGATGATCAAAGCCGTGGCCGTCTACCGGGACGGAAGCAAATTGTCGCAGCCCCTCAACTCCAAGGTCCGCAAACAGGAAGCCGCCCCCGCGATCCATCGCAAGGAGGCGGGTTGCGCGGCCGTCGGCCGTCCGCAGCCCGCCCAGAAGGCACCGGGGGCCTCCGGGGCTCCCGCCGCCACACTCGCCGCCTCTCTCGCCACAATCACCCCATCGGCCCTCACCCAGGCCCCTTCGCCCGCTCCGGCCCCCGCGCCGCAACCCGCGCTCCAGTCTCCCTGCCGGCCCGCGGTGCGCATCCGCTTGCCCACCCGCCGCGGTGGCTATGTGCAGGAGGCGACCATCTCCGGCCACAAGGTGTTCCTGCGCACGGGCGAATACCCGGACGGCACCCTGGGCGAGATCTTCATCGACATGTACAAGGAAGGCGCGGCCTACCGGGGTATCCTCAACTGTTTCGCCGTGCTCACCTCCAAGGCCCTGCAATACGGAGTGCCGCTGGAGGAGCTGGTCGACACGTTCACGTTCACGCGCTTTGAACCCGCGGGTCCGGTGGAGGGCCATGACAACATCAAGCAGTGCACGTCCATCCTCGATTTGATCTTCCGCGCCTTGGGGTCGACCTATCTGGGCAAGACCGATTTCCTGCATATCAAGCCAGTGGACGTGCGCGGACCTGCCGCCTCCGTTCCCGCGGAAGTTCCGCTGTCCCATCCCGCGCCGGTCATGGCCATGGAAGCAGCCGCTGTGCGGGGCGGGGAAGGTTCCTTGGCGAAGGATCAGGCGAGGAAGGCGGGCTATACCGGGGAGAGCTGCAGTTCCTGTGGGTCGGTGCGGGTGAGGCGGAATGGCACTTGCGTGGTGTGTGAGGATTGCGGCACCACGAGCGGGTGCTCGTGATCGGATGCCTTAAGGAAACTTCAAGGATTGTGAGGCATCCTTCGCATACCAACCGAGTTCCGGGTCGACTTTCGCCGAGAAAATCGCATTCCAATGTTCTTTTGGGGTGGCCACATTGATCTCCGATAAAAAATCTTGGCTTTCGGGTTTCTTGATTGGAAAGATACAGGCTCTCTGCCTGGATTCCCGGGACACGGCTTTCGCTTACAAACCTGTAACCGGAGCACATGCCTTTTCCCGGCATCCAGGCGTTAGAAGTCCTTCTTCTCCAGCCGTCGGAAAAACCAGACGGTCGGCAGCGCGACCCAAAGGGTGAGGGCTCCCAGCGCGGTGGTGATTCCCAGGGTGGTCCCGAAGAACCTCCGGAACACCGCGCCGGTATATCCCAGCAGCACGGAGGCGTCCAACTGCATCAGCACCAGGATACGTTCCAGGTCCACGGGATTGAGCAGGATAGCGCCGATGGTGAACCGGTCCAGAGGGTAATCAGAAAAACTGGTCAGGATGAAAAGCAATCCGCCGTCGTACAGGAATACCATGAACAGCCACAGGACCAGGCTGGTGGAAAATCCGCGCAAGCGATCTTCAACGGTCAGAGCGATCAGGAACGCCAGCGCCAGGAAACTCAGATGGAGCAGGATCCCGCCGCCCAGGAAAATTACCAGCATCAGGATATCCGCGCCGCCGTGGAATCCCGCGGCCACGGTGGGAATCCCGAGCCCCAGTCCGAAAGCCAGGCTGAGCGCCAGCGATAGGGCGAGGCCTTGGCCGGCCAGCAGCGCCTTGCGGCTCACCGGTTGGGCCAGCATCAGCTCCTGGAACCCCCGGGACTGGTAGAAATACAAGGTTCCGAAAACGATGGCGCACAAAGGCGCCAGGAACAGGACCAGGCTCAACAGGGCGCCCAATCCGGCGGAACTGGTGGTGGCGAACTGCATCAGTCCGTATCCCGCCGCCAGGTAGAAAAGGAAATACGCCCCGATGAAGCGGCTGCGGAAAAGGTCTTTGAGGCAGAACGCCAGCACGGCCCTCACGGCTTGCCCGCGGGCCCTTCGGCCGGTGCTTCCAGGCCCGCGGCGACGCTGCGCTCGAAAAGCCCGATGTCCGTGCCCATGCCGGGCATGTCCTTGGCCGGGACCGCGTGCACCTTCCCTTCGCGCAGAAAGGCCAGGGTATCGGCCAGCTCCCACAAATCCCCGAGCATGTGCGTCGAGAGCAGGATGCATTTGCCTTGGCCCCGTTCCCGCTTCAACAAATCCACCAGCTTCAGCCGCGAGGCGGGATCCAGGCTGGCCGTGGGCTCGTCCAGGACCAGGATCGGCGCATCGAACGCCACGGCCAGGGTCGCGTTCACCTTCTGCTTCATCCCGCCCGACAGGGTTTTCCACTTCTGGTCCAGGAACCCGTCTACGCCCATTTCCCCGCCCCTCTTGAAATCAGGAGTGATCTTGCGGACCTGGGAAACCAGTTTGGCGATTTCCCGCACCGTCAGGTTTTCCGGGAATCCGGGATATTGGGGCATGTAACCGATATGTTTCCTATAGTCGGGCCCTTTGCGGACATCGTCGCCCATCACGCGGATGGACCCGGTTTTGAAAACGTGCAGTCCGAGCAGGCAGCGCATGAAGGTGGATTTTCCGCTTCCGTTGGATCCGAGAATCGCCGTCACCGTTCCGGGCCGCGCCTCCAACGAAAACCCGCGCAGAACCCGTTTCCTGCCATAGGACTTTTCCAGATCGAGTACGCTCAATGGGACCGCGTTCATGAGGCTTTCCTGGCCGCCCGCACGATAGGCATCATCGGCTGCCGATCTTCCAGGGTGGGCGGCGATAAAGTAGGGAACATCCTTTCCAGGATGTTGAGCAAGGTCACGAAATGGCTACGCAACAGCACCATGGCCTGGGGATGGTTCTGCATGATGGCCGGAAAAAGCTCCACGGGCCGGTGCGGGATATCCCCGATGCCGTCCTTATCCAGGTCCCAACCCTGATAGTGATCCCAGGTGTTCCCGCTGAAGGTGTTGGTGTTTTCCGGGCTGGCGTTGTAGGCCAGATCGAAGGTGTTGTTCGTGAACCGGTTTCCCGTGTAGCTATTGGCGTCGCAATCCGAAACGATGCGCAATCCCCAGCCATTGTCCTTGAAAAGGTTTCCGGCAAGCGTAATACGGCTGCTGGCTTCCTGGAAAACCGCCACGGTGTTGCGTTCGAACACATTGTCCTCGATCCGGCTCCCGGTAATCGATTTAAGCAGCAGGCCGTAGCTCGCGGCTCCCCAGTTCTTCTCGAAACGGTTGCCCCGCATGTCGACTTTCCGGGAATACATCACGGCCACGCCGGATCCGTTGGTCCGGAAGGTATTGCGCAGGTAGGTGTTGCCGTGGGCGTACATGAAATGCAGGCCGTAACGGACATTTCCCTCGCATACATTGCCGATCACCATGCTGTTCCCGGTGAATTCCAGATAGATGCCGTCCCGGTGCCCGCGGATGGTATTGTCCTCGATCGTCACGCTGTCGCTTTTCCAGAAATGCAGGCCGTTTCCATTTGCCGTTTCCTTGCCCCGCAGGCCTTCGAATACATTCCCTTTCACGGTCACGCGCTTGACATGGGCGCCATAGACGCCGAAGAAATCGTGTTCGAAACGGTTACCCTCGATGCGGGCATCCGCCGCTTCCGTGACCCAGATGGCCCCGCATTCCCTGAGGTAGTTGACCCCGACTCCGCGGAAAACGAGGCCGCGGACCGTCACGCCGTCCGCGCGGATGTCCAGGATGGTTTCCCCGCCTTGGGCGTCTAAAACGGGCCAGCCCTCTCCCTGGATGGAAACGCGTTTGCGGATGATCATGCCTTTTTCCGGATACGTCCCGGGCGCCACATGGATGAAGTCGCCGGCGCGGCTCGCCTCCAAGGCTTCACCGAGGCGGGCATAGGAACGGCCGGCGCCTACGAACAACGTATCCGCGGACCAAACGGGAGGGTTCGCGATGAGGAACAGGAAAAGCAAGGCGGCGGATCGGAAAGCCGGGGACGAGCGAGAAGATCGAAACGATCGAGAAACTCGATAATGTCGTGAAGATCGTGAAGATCGTAAGGGTCGTGAAGGTTGAAAGGGCATATGCGGCATGGCCCTCAGAGCTTTTGCAGGGCGCTCCATGGCAGCAGATCCCCGCCCACCCGTCCTTGATAAGCCAAAGCGGAATCCCTGGATTGGAAGGCGGCGAGCGAACTGCCCATTGGACTCGGGATATGGCCGCCCTTCAGGAAGAAACCCGCATTCGCGTCCATCACCCCTGTCTCCGGGCGGCTCCAGTCCGATACGAACAACGCTTCCCCGGAGCGCAAAGGCCTCGATTTCAAGTCTTCCATGAGGCATTCTATGGCGTCGTATACGAAGACCTTTCCCTTTTCATTGATGCGCTGAGCCGCAAAGCCCTTCTGCACCAAAGTCATCTTGCAAAAGTGGCAGGCATCCTCTCCCCAATGGAAGACAACCGGTCCGGACCTGCCGCACCCGGAGAATAATAGGCCTAAAGTCAGGACCGCGGCCGTTACCTGCGGAATTCGCGACTTCCCCAGGCCGATTTTCCATCCCCAACTCCGCGAAAGGGCAACCGCCAGGGACAAGGCGATCAGTACGCCGCCGAGAAAAAGCAGGTATCCGCCCAGGGCTGGCCAGGAAGTCGAAAGGAAATTCAGGAGTTTGGCCTCGCCGATCAATGGCGGCTGATAGCTCATCCCCGGCACCTTGATGGCCGCCATCGGATTCAAATCATGCCCGTAGTCGTATTCCCAATTCCAGAAATCGTACATCCCGTACGCCCCCAGACCAGTCAAACCGGAAAGCAGGGCTCCGGTCGACCAGGCCTTCGGCCTGAATGCGGCGATGAAACAGAGGAAGGCGAAGAGCAGGGTCAGAGGCATGATGAAGCGCAGCTCGGGGATGGACTCGGGGACGATCTTCTTCATGCCGATATAGTGGTTGAGTTCGTTGATGATATCCAGATCATGGGGGTTCTCGCCGACGATGGTACGAGTCCAGATCTGCATTCCCATCCCTTCGGGGTATTGCGGCGCATCCAAAGTGATGCGCCACATGGGGAAGAAAAGCGATGCGAGCAATGCGATCCCCGCCAGGACCAGCAGGAGGGACTCCAGCAAGGAGCGGCCTTTGTCCAAGTCCGCAGCCTCTTTCCGGCCGACGAGTATCATGATTGTCCCTTAATCCTTTTCCTTCAGGTTCCGTCTTTGAGGGGGTCGTCTTCCTTACCGGTCGAAAAAGTCAGGTCGACCTTTTCACCCGGAGGGGAAATGCGGATGTAACCCTGCATTTCCTGATGCAGCGCGGAGCAGAAATCCGTGCAATAGAAGGGAATGACGCCGACCCGGTTCGCCACGAACTTTATCGTACGGGTCTGGCCGGGCATGATTAGAAGCTCCGTGGCCTGGGCCCCCATCATCGCGAAGCCATGAGGCACGTCCCAATCCTGCTCCAGATTGGTGATGTGGAAATACAAGGTGTCGCCGAGGACGGGGCCTTCGATATTGTCCGGCACGAAATGGCTGCGGATTACGGAAGCATAGATATGCACCGCCTTGCCTTTGCGCTCCACGCGGGCTTCCTTCTCGCTCTTGATGGCGTCGGGATGATGGTTTTCGGTCAACTTGAAGATTTTCACGCTGTTCGGCTCGACCAGCGCGGCCGGCAGCGCTTGCGCATAATGCGGCTCCCCGCTGGTGGGAAACTCGGAAAGCAGTTTCATCTTCTCGCCGGTGATGTCGATCAGCTGGGAGGACTGCGTCAACTCGGGGCCGGTGGGAAGGTAACGGTCTTTGGTGATCTTGTTCAGAGCGATCACATATTTTCCGTAGGGCTTGCGCGTATCGCCCATCGGCACCATCAAATGGCCGATGGCGTAATAGCAAGGGATCCGATCGAGGATTTCCCAGGTTCCCAACTTCCACTTCACGATTTCCGAGGACAGGAACATGGAGGTGTAGGCATTGCCCAACCCGTCAAATTCGGTATGGAGGGGGCCAAGCCCGGGCTTGTCCACTTCTCCGGCCAGTACCTGGTCGTACTTCAGGATGGGAATGCCCATCGCGTCGCCGTCGAAAGCCTTCGCTTCGATGGCCTGGAGCATCTTGGTGAAGGAATGGACCGGGATCACACTGGCCAGCTTGCCGCCCGCGACGATGTACTCCCCCGTAGGGTCAACGTCCACGCCGTGCGGGGACTTGGGAGTGGGCAGATAATACACGATATCGGGGCATTCCGCCGGCGTAATCATGCGCACCTTGCGGCGGATCTCGCTTACGGCGGTCTGAGTGGCTTCATCCAGATAATTGTCGAAGTGGGTGCCTTCCACGTCCCGGCCTTTGCCGGCGGCCACGCAGGCCTCGGCCTTTTTCCAATTGATGGCCGCGATGAAGTCCTTGTCGCGCTGGGACGCGTTCACTTCCTTGAGGGTATGGGCCTGTTCCACATTGTAGGATGAGAAGAACGCCCAATCCTTGGAAGGTCCCTTGCCGCAATGGGCCTTGTCGTAGTCGAAGCCGGGAAGGAGGATCTGGAACGCCACGGCCATGCGGCCGGTCGCCTTGTTCACGGAGACGAAGGACATGGCGGCCTTGAAGTCCTTGGCGTAGTTGCGGATGGCCTCGCTGACCTGGGGAATGGGAACGGAGAAGCGCGTGCCTGCCACCAGGTATTCGGAGTTTTCCGTGGTGAAAGGGGAGCTGTGGTTGCCAGCGCTGTTCGGGATTTCAATCGTCTCCACCGTCTCGAAGGTGCGCAGGTCGATGCGCGCGATGCGCGGGGTATTATTGCCGTTGATGAATACATACTTCCCGTCCACCTCGCCGTTGGTTTGCGAGAGCTGCGGATGATGGGCATCGTCCCACGGAATGAAGCCGAAGCTGGTATTCAAAAGCGCCTTGGTCTCTTCGGAATACCCATAGGCGTTTTCCGGATTCTGCGAGAACACGGGGATAACCCGCAGCGTCCTCCCGGAGGGCAGCCCCACCACGGACAGTTGTCCGCTGAAGCCTCCGGAGAAGAATCCGTACAATTCATCATGGGTTCCCGGGGCGACGTAGACTTTCTGCGCCGCATCCCCGGAAATTCCCGGGGCCGCCTTGCGGGCGACCTGCTTTTCGCACCCGGCGAGGGACGCCAGGGCAATCCCGGCGATACCGATGGCCGTCATCCGCTTTGACCATACCTTTTTCACTTGTACTCCTTTTCGCATTTTATATTCCGTCGTGCTTCCTGAAATATTCCAGCAACGCGCGGGCATCATCCTCGGTGGCGATGACCGACATCTGGGTCATGTATTCGCCCAACAGGGCCTTGGCGGTCGGGTCGCTCTGCGTCATTCCGGCGGGATTCATGATCATGTTCATGACCCACTCGGGGGTGCGGCGTTTGGTAACGCCGGCCAGGGCGGGACCGACGTAGCGCGCGTCCATCTTATGGCAAGCCGAGCAGGTGCCGGAGAAAATCTTCTCCCCTTTGGTAACCAGGTTTTCATCGAGCGCGCCGATGGCGACGGAGTGGATGGGGCCTACGCCTTTGGAGGCCGCCTGATCTTCCGTCTTTGGCTCCGCGGCGGGAGACTTGGCTTCCGGAGCGGCCTCTTTCTTGTCGCATCCGGCGAGAAAAAACCCCAGGGACAGCGCGATCGCAACACCCAATTTCATCACCGCCCCGTTGGTTTTTTCGTTTGCCTTGTCCTTAGTACGCATGTCCGTATACCCTTCTTTCCTGCTTCGACCCGGGGTCCTGATTCCGGAGTCCCATCGAATACCCATGTTTAAAGCAAGGGCGATGCCAGCCTTGATTGACAGGTTTCAGCATTGATTGGTGACAAGAGCGCTGGGATATGCCGGGATTAGATCCTGGAATTGCCTATCTGACAATCGGAACGGCATTAAGGCAAGTAGGCGAGGATTTTAGGGAAAGCCACGGACCAAGATCACGGCGGCGAATACCGCCAACACCCCCAGCATAAGAACAACGCGGCCGAACCGTGAGGCCCGCCTACGCGCGGCCGCGGCCGACGCGGTGCCGGGTTGCTCCAGGATGATTTTCGCCGCCCTTGGCCCCAGATAGAAATCGTGGAAGGCGCTGATGACGATAAGGGATGCGACCAAGCTCAACTTGATGGCAAGCGCTTTTCCGAATCCCCCATGGAATATCGCGCCGGTCAGGCATGCTTCCCAGCCTATGCCGCGGAGCCCCAGGTTGGCGCAACCGGTGACGATCAGAACCGCCAGGCTCGCCCAGCCCACCGTACGGTAGCGCATCACGATTGCCCGCATGACCCCGGCGGATACGAGGGTGGCGCCGGGCCGGTGGACCAGAGGCACGAGCACCAAGGCGATGAATGCGGCGCCGCCCAGCCATACCGCGGCGGCCAGGATATGCATCCAGACGGAGACTAGATAAAGTGCGTGCATGGCCTTCGCGCTCCCGGCTTCAAGGTGTCGCGTTCACGGTCCTGATTAGGCCGGCCAGGGTTCCGCATGGCAATACGGAAATCATAACACTTCATGGGAGCGTTTATTCTCGCAGGTCCCCACCGATGTCGCGCCATTTTGGCAAAGGGGTGCAGGGAGTCCTCGGTGCCAAAATGCCCAGGGAAAACCGTCGAGATGCCGATTGCTCCCGGATATCATTTAAGACAACAAGGAGACGAAACATGGCATACCTGGCCGGTAATCTGCACTTGGACAAGGACCCGGAGCGCTGAAACATGAAGACGCAAAACCTGTTATTCGGAATGCTTGTCAAACGGATGGAAGCGGAGTCGCTCCGTTGGCTTGAAAAGAGCGCGTTTCAAATCCGCTCCGCTCCCGAAGAGCGCCTGCTTTACGCCACGTATAGCGCCGCCATCCGGTATTCGGGAAAAGGGCCGTTGCATCCGTCGGAATCCGAGCTGCTGCAAGCCGCGGACCTGGTTCCGGGATGGGACCCAGGGGACTGGACGCTGGACCAGGCGGCCCGCATCGCCCTGTTGCTTTCGCTGCCCGCAACGGCCAAGTCGGCGCGGTGGATGGACGCCATCTACCAGACTTCCGATCTGGGCGAAGCGCTGGCCCTCATGAAGGCCCTGCCCTTGCTGCCCTTGCCCGCCGAGCATCTGGAACGCGCACGCATGGGCGCGCGCAGCAACGTGAAATCCCAATTCGAAGCCGTTGCCGTGCGCAACCCTTTTCCAGCCCGCCATTTCGATGAAGCCGCCTGGAACCAATTGGTCTCCAAGGCGATTTTCGTCGAGACTCCATTGCGCGCCATTACCGGACTCGATGAACGCGGCAACCGCGCGCTCAACCGGATCCTGACCGACCTGGTACGGGAACGCCGGGCCGCCGGCCGGACCTTCGACCCGTGGCTTTACCGCTGCATCGCGGTCTCGGCCGATGGCGCCGAACTGGACCTTTTGGAATCGCTCCTGGAATCAGGTTCCCCTCTTGAACGGGAAGCCGCGCTTGGGGGCTTGGCCCGCAATCCCTCCCCGCGCGCCGCGCTGATGGCGCGCGACGCCTCCACAAGCCAACCCGCCACCCCGGATAGCCGACCGATAATGGAGCACCCGTCCCATGTCCGATAAGAAAATCCGCCTGATCGACCCGCACATCCACATGGTATCCCGCACCACGGCCGACTACGAGGCCATGGCCGAGGCCGGCATCGTGGCCGTCATCGAACCGTCCTTCTGGGTCGGCCAACCACGCACCCAGGCCGGCACCTTCCTGGATTACTTCTCTTCGTTGGTGGGTTGGGAAAGATTCCGCGCCACCCAATTCGGCATCCATCACTATTGCACCATCGGCCTAAACTCCAAGGAGGCCAACAACGAAGCCTTGGCGGAACAGGTCATGGATCTGATCCCGCGCTTCGTGGGCAAGGAGGGCGTGGTCGCCATCGGCGAAATCGGCTACGACGAGATGACCGCGATTGAAGACAAGTATTTCCGCCTGCAGTTGGAACTGGCAAAGGATCTGGACATGCCGGTGATGATCCATACGCCGCACCGTAACAAGCAGGCGGGCACTTCGCGAAGCATGGACGTATGCCTGGAGCACGGACTGTCGCCGGGGCGCGTGGTCATCGACCACAACAACGAAGAGACCGTCAAAGAAGTCCTCGATCGGGGCTTCTGGGCCGGCTTCACGATCTATCCAAAAACCAAGATGGATCCGGCGCGCATGACAGCGCTGGTGAGACAGTACGGGCCGGAACGAATCCTGGTGGACTCCAGCGCCGATTGGGGCATCAGCGATCCCCTGGCGGTGCCCAAGACCGCGCGCCTGATGTTGGATTCGGGGATCCCGGCCGACGACGTGGATGCCGTCTGCTACGGCAATGCCCTGCTCGCCTATGGGCAATGCGGGCAGATGCGCGAAAGCGATTGGCTGCATCCCTGTTCGTTCGACGCCTCGGATTCGTTTTCCGGCAACGGCGTCGCCCGTGGCCAACCCTTGGACTGACCTGGAATCAACCATCCTGCCATTCTGTCAAATCAGCGCCGCGCTTTCCCGAACCTTTGTGAGAATGCCCGCCATTCCCTTCACGGAGAATCGAAATCGGACCCGGCACGGGTATTGCTCAATAACTTGGGGGAGGTATTACCATGAGCATCGTGAACAAGGACATGACCGTCGAGGAAATCATCGCCCGATTTCCCCCGGCCGGTGAAGTATTCGAAACCGTTGGAATCGATTATTGTTGCGGCGGCAAATCCACTTTGGAAATGGCCTGCAAAGTCCGCGGCATCAACGTGTCCCTGGTCCTGGACCGGCTCGATAAACAGGCGGGTCCCGGGCCCGCGTCCGCTACCCCCGAAGCTTTCGAATCGCTTTCCGCCTCCGCGCTCGCGGACCATATCGAACAAACGCACCACCAACCGCTATGGTCGGAACTGGATCGCCTCGACGCCTTGTCCGCCAAGGTGGCGCGGGTCCATGGCGCCAAGGAACCCCGGCTGACCGCCGTGCGCGAGGTCTTCCTGGAATTCGCGCACGATCTTTCCGAGCACATGGTCAAGGAAGAGCGGATCCTTTTTCCATTGATCCGCAGTCTGGAATCTTCCAGACCGGAAGCCGGCTCCCACTGCGGTTCCGTGGTCAATCCCATCCGACAGATGGAATCGGATCACGAACAGGCCGAAGCCGCCCTGGTCCATCTTCGCGAACTGACCGATGGATACAAGCCGCCGGATTACGCCTGTTTTTCCTACCGCTCCCTGTTGACCGGTCTGGAGCATATGGAAGCCGATCTCCGCGAATACATGCGCAAGGAATCCCTATACCTGTTTCCCAAAGCCGTCGAATTGGAACGCGCCCATGCGTGATCGGGATTCCTATCCGACACGCCCGCCGCGGGCGCATTCCGTCACAAACAACCACCCAGGAGAATAAATGCAAGTCGAACACCATGACCTACATCGCGAGTTCCCGGAATTCAGCGCCAAGATCCACGATCTCAAGACCACGGACGCCCATTTCGCCAAGCTGTTCGAGAAATACGATGCATTGGATCACGAAATCCGCAGGATCGAGAATGCCGGGTCCTTGATCGGGGACGTCGAATTGGAGGCGAAAAAGCTGAATCGCGTGCATCTCAAGGATCAATTGTACAACCTGCTCCGGAGTGCTTAGGCGCCACTTGGCGGTCTGACGGAATGGAAGGGATTCAATAATCCGCTATTCCCTTCTCCCGGGAATAGTCGAGGATGTGCGCCAAAGTCGTATCCTCCGCCCATGCAACGAATTGCCTGTTCAATTGCGACCAGCTTCCGTGCATGGGACACGGCCTGCTCTCGCGGCATCGGCCCCAACCGAAAACGCAATCGGAAAGCCCCTTTTCATAACCCATCGCTTCCAGGATAGTCCCGTAGGTGATCCTGCCCGGCGGGCGGGACAGCCGGAATCCTCCTCCATGCCCTTTTATGGAAACCACCAGACCGGCCTTGACCAACTTGCGCAAGATCTTCTGCAAATAGTGCAATGGGACCCGCGTCTTTTCCGCGATGGCAACCGCGCGGAGCGATTGCGATTTCGGCAAAAAAGAAATCAGGGACATGGCCCTGAGAGCGTATTCGGAAGTACTGGTCAGCTTCAATGAAATCACTTCACCCTCCTTCGGCCGTGCCAGATTGTCCTGCTTTAAAAATAGAAATCGATGCCCGCCCTTCCTATTATGGACATAAAGGTCCATTGAAATCGAAAAGGAAACTCAATGTTAAGCAAATCGCAGGCTAAAGCCTTCTTCATCGGGGGGACCCTCATTTTCGGGAGCATATTCATCGCGCTCACCATCGACTCGATGAAGCAGGTGCCTACCCGCACCCACGAGGAAAAGATGACCGCGCAAGTGGTCCGCGGGAAGAAGATCTGGGACAAGAACAATTGCATGGGGTGCCACACCTTGTTCGGCGAGGGCGCCTACTACGCCCCCGAACTCACCAAGGCCTTTGATCGGCGGGGCGGGCCCTGGCTGAAGGTGTTCCTGAAGGATCCCGAAGCCATGTTCCCGGGCCAGCGGAAGATGGTGAATTACCATTTCAACGATGCGCAGATCGAGGAAGTGATCGCCTTCCTGAAATGGTGCGGCGAAGTCGACCTGAACGGGTTTCCCGCGAAACCGCCCCTGCGGGATTTGATGATCAAGCCCGCGGCGGCCTCGTCGACCCCGGCGGTTTCCCGCGCCGCCGGTCCACAACCGGGCATTTTCGGGGCCCTATGCGTCGCCTGCCATTCCATAGGAGGCCAGGGGGGCGCCGTAGGTACCGCCCTCGACTCCGTATTCGCCCGCAAAACACGGGATGAAATCGCCATCTGGATCGCCGATCCCGCCAAGGTCAAGCCCGGCACTCTGATGCCCAAGCTGCCCTTGGCCCAGGATCAGATTGACAGCCTCGCCGACTATCTCACATCCTTCGGAGGTGCCCGTTGAAGTTCAAGTCGCAACAAATCGCCTATTGGTACTTCGCCACGGCATTGCTTTTTTTCAGCCTGCAAATCGTGTACGGTTTCATCATGGCCTTCGCGCATATCGGCTACGATGTGCTGCATCCCTTCATCGCCTTCAATACGGCCCGCGCCGTCCACACCAACCTGCTGGTCGTGTGGCTGATAACCGGGTTCATGGGGTCGGCCTATTTCATGATTCCGGAGGAAAGCGACCGCGAATTATGGTCGCCCAAGCTCGCCATCGTGCAACTTATCGCCTTGATCGCCGTGGGCGTCACGGCCGTAATCGGCTTCCACTTCAATTGGTGGGAAGGCCGCAAGTTCCTGGAAATCCCCAGGGAACTCGATTACCTGGTGGTAGTGGACATCCTCGCTTTCCTGTTGAACATCGGCATGACCATTTTCAAGGGCAAGCGGTTCACCAGCACGGCCCTCGTCCTATACATGGGCCTGCTTTTCGCGGCCCTCCTCTACCTGCCCGGCATGCTCGACTTCGACAACCAGACCCGGGATTCCTTCTACCGCTGGTGGGTGGTGCACCTTTGGGTCGAGGGCGTCTGGGAACTCATCATGGGCGGCATCCTCTGCTACCTCCTGATCAAACTGACGGGCGTCGACCGGGAGGTCGTCGAAAAATGGCTCTACGTCATCGTCGGACTGACCTTCGTTTCGGGCATCCTGGGCACGGGGCATCACTACTACTACATCGGCACGCCCAAGTATTGGCTTTTGATCGGAGGCATCTTCTCCGCCCTGGAGCCCATCGCCTTCCTGGCCATGGCCATCGCCGCGGTGACCATGGTGCGCAAGGGGGAGCGCAAACATGAGAACCGGCTCGCCTTGAGCTGGACCTTGGCATGCGCCATCCTGTCCTTCGTCGGCGCCGGGTTCCTGGGAATCGCCCATACCATACCGGGAGTCAACTTGTACACCCATGGAACGCTGGTCACGGCCATGCACGGGCATCTGGCTTTCTGGGGCGCCTACGCCTGCATCAACCTGGCGATGATGGCGTACGCCATGCCCCTGCTGACGGGCCGCAAGCTCTTCGACACGGCGGGTTCGCTCTGGGCCTTTTGGCTGTCCAATGTCGGCATGGTTTCCATGACCGGCGCCTTGGCGGTGGCGGGAGTAAGCCAGGTCATGCTGGAAAGGCGCATGGGCCTGGATTTCATGACCGTGCAACGGGAAATCGAGGTCCACTTCATCGGCATGGTATTGGCGGCAAGCCTGTTCAGCCTGGGTATCTTCCTCTTCGTGCTCAATTTCATACGCTACGGGACGCCCAGATGGGAAGGCCCCAAATGAATGGGCCCGCTCCCTGCGTCCCCTATTACCTGTCCACCGACAGGGAGGAGGAGGTATTTCTCTGCGCTTACCGGAACAAGCTGCCTTTGATGCTCAAGGGACCAACGGGCTGCGGCAAGACGCGCTTCATCGAATACATGGCCGCCACGCTGCAACGGCCCTTGATTACCGTCTCCTGCAACGAAGACACCACCGCCACCGATTTGCTGGGCAGGCATTTGTTCAAGGGCGGCGATACCGAATGGTGCGACGGCCCGTTGACCCGGGGCGTGCGCCAGAACGCCATCGTCTACCTGGATGAGATCGCCGAAGCCCGCTCCGACGCCATGGTCGCCATCCATCCTCTCACGGATTACCGTCGCGAGCTGTTCCTGGACCGGACGGCGGAAACGCTCACGGCGCAACCGGAATTCATGTTGGTGGTTTCCTACAATCCCGGGTACCAGAAAAGCCTGCGTGAATTGAAGCCCTCGACGCGGCAACGTTTCGTCGGCCTGAGTTTCGGGTATCCGAGCGAGGATCAGGAAGCGGCGATCGTCGTACGGGAATCGGGAGTGGATGCGAAAGTTGCGCGCACCTTGGTGAAAATCGGGAAAAGGATCCGCGGCCTCAAGGAGCTTTCGCTCATGGAATCGGCCAGCACGCGGTTGCTGATCGCCGCCGGCCTGCTGATCCGGGGCGGACTGCCTCCCCGGTTAGCCTGCTTCACCGCCATGGCCGAACCCCTCACCGACGACGTCGACGCCCGATCGGCCTTGAAGCAGCTGATCGATATTTCCATTTGAAGACGGTATATCCGGACGATTCGGGGGCTGAATGATAGAGTGGGAAGAAGGAATTTTCAGGGCGGGACGCGCGGTGGCGGACGCCGTGTGGAACCGTCCGCGCCGAAAACCCTTCCTGCAAGCCGAGGCCGGCCTCGGGGCCATGCGGATGGAGCTTTTTTATTACGCCCATCTGCTAGCCGGAGAATCCCTGGCCATTTTCGAAACGGATGAACCGATCCTTCGCCTG
>JBDSIO010000220.1:0-24500 GCA_039917895.1 Fibrobacteria bacterium
GCGTCGCCTTCCCCGAATCTAAAGTTGTTCCTGATGGTCGGAATCCTGGGTGGCTTCACCACCTTTTCCTCGTTCAGCCTGGACAACCTGAACCTGATTCGGGACGGTCAGATCCGCGCGACCGTGATCTATGTGCTCATGAGCAATGTAGGCGGGATCAGCCTGGCTTTCGGCGGTTATCTGCTGGGGCGCGTGATCAGCCGTTCCACTACAGGGCCTTAATCGTGCCGCCGGGCCTTAAATCAACCGCAGGGCTTTAATTCAGCCGCAGGGCTTTAAGGTAGTCTGCCAGATCCTCCAAATCCGACTTCGACAAGGCGTCTCCGGCGAAGGACGGCATGGCGCCCAGGCCGTGGCGGGCCTGGAAGGCGATCAGGAATCCAGGCAGCGGTTTATTGTTCAACGCGGGACCGAGTCCGCCGTCCCCGCTGGGGTGGCATTTGTCGCATTTTTCCATATAAATCATCTGGCCATGGGACACCTTGGGATCGGTAACGTCCAGTTTGCCGCGCAGAGGTTCGCTGCGTCTTCCGGAACAGGCCGGCAGCAATAGGAGAGTCAGGGCCATGGCCGACAGCCTCAACCATGAGAAACCTCTGCGCATTTTCATTTCTTTTCCTTCCAGATGCGCCAGATCACGCCTGTGCGGCGCTCAGGCCTGGGACCCTGATCCGAAACGGCGAGCACGCCGAAGTCGACCACGTACAGGGATGATCCGTCCGGATTGAAGCGCAGGGAGACGGGCCGTTCCAATCCGCCGGTTCGCAGTCGGGAGGCGGGACCGGCGCCTTTTCCGTTGACGGCGAAGTCTTCGGCCACCCCTCGCTGGATATCCACGCGGACCACCTTGAAGCCTACCGGTTCCAACACCTTTCCGACCGAAGGCGCCATGTCCCCGAATTCGGCGACGAACGCCTGTCCCCGGTACCCGAAGGCATCGGATCGCGAAAAGTCCAAGCCGTCCGCGGAGGCGTGCACGGGAAGGACGGCGGCTGGAACAGGCGGTCCGTCCTGGGACGTGACTGCGGGGGGTGGGCTGGCCTTCAAAGTATGAATGGGAAGCCAGGGACCCGGTCCTTTATCCAGCAGGCGCTGCGGACGTTCACCGTGCGGCGGGGTGAATTCTGCATGGTCAAGGGATTTGCTTCCCGAGTAATCCGGCCATCCGTACCAGGTTCCCTTCTGGACTTCCCAGAGCAGTTCCCCGGCCCCCCAGACGGGACGCGAACCGCGGTCGTCATAGCCGTTGTCGATCGCGAAAAAGCGTCCATCCGGCGCGAAGGTCATGGCGAAGGGATTCCGGAAGCCCCAGGCAACGAGTTCGGGCTTCCCGCCCTTGCGGGAAACGCGCATGATGGATCCGTTGCACGGGATTTCCCCCTTGATGATCTGCCCAGCGGTTGATTTGGACCCGAACGGTCTGAAGCCCCCGGTTTCCACCGTTTCGCGCCGTGTTCCGGGGGAAAAGGGATCGGGTGTGCGGTAGTTGACGCCTGAGAGGGAGATGTCCTGGCAAGGGGTATCGTGGAAGGTACGGTTGCGCGCCAGCCAACCCGATCGGTGACTGTCTTCTCCCACCACTCCGGAATTGGTGGCCGTGCCCTGGCCGAAATAGAGCATGCCGTCCGGCCCCAGGACCGGACCATTGGTGTGGTGGTCGCCGTAGCTCGGCAGGCCTTCGACAAGAGGTTGGCTGCGGCCATCCATGCCGATGCGCAGAATGCGCCCTCCGCGCAATTGCCCGCCTTCGGCGAGGAAGAATGATCCATGCCCGGGAATACCGTCTTCCCCGGGAGCATACGTTACCCCCGTCCAAGGTCCGTTGCTGTCGCCCACGGCGATCGGGACGAAGGTGTTCCTGCCCGCTACCTTCGCAACCCGGACCAGTCCCGGTTGGTCCCACTCTTCTCCGTAGGCGTACCCGCCTTCTACCACGTACAGGCCGCCGTTATCGTCGAAAACGACCGCGGTCGGGAAGGTCAGGCCGTTTGCCACCACTTCGATGCGGTACCCTGCAGGCAGGGCGATATCCCTCGGCGCACACCTGCGTGCTTCCTGCGCCGAAACGTTGCCGCCCCCCTGGCTGGGACGGACGGCGTAACATCCCATTAGAAATCCCGAGAGACATCCCAATAGACACCCGGTGAGGACAAGCCCCGAAAGGCAACGCAAGACGGGAATGGGGGTAGTGGGGCCGGAGGATGGCTTGACAGGGTCGTGGTCGGCACGGGCCGGGGAAACTGGCATGGGCCTCCTTTACCTCTCAATGAAAGCTCCCGCAGTCGGAGAGGCAAGCGCGAATCGACCTCCGGAGAATCCGGGCCAGTCGGCGCCGCATCCAGCATCCCGGTTGAACTATTTTGAGCCTGATAGGCTCGGCCGGCCTCCGGGCTTTGGAAAGGTTTCAAAAATGCGGAGTCTTCTGTTTGTCGGTTGCTTTTGCCTGGGGTCAATGTTGCTTTCGGCCTGCCAAAGGCAGGCGGCCAAAGCGGTTTCCCACACATCGAATCCGGTCCCTTCCGTTTCCGTAAAAGGTTCCCCCATAGCGGAGCCTCTCCCCATGGCGGAACCTGAACCGGAAGTGATCCAAGCCGCCCCATTCAAAATAACCATCTCCACCGGTGGGGGGTTCGCCGGATCCGTATCGGGGTGCACCCTGGGCTCCGACGGCTTGGTGGTGTATTGGGATAAACGCGGACTCGCTCCCGAGTCCATCCGATGGAAGGTCGTCGCCGGACGCTCGCCCATCCTGGAATTCCGCCGCCTGTTGGAAACGGGCGGAGCCCTTAACATGACCCTGCGGGAAACCGGGAACATGACCACGGAGGTCAACCTGGAGCTACCGGATACCCTGCGAATATGGTCCTGGCCGGGAAATGGCCCGTCAGAAACCACCCCTGAGCCTTTCCGTACCTGGTATTCTCAAGTGGAAGCTTTTTGCCAAAGCCTTTCGCCCGCACGGACCAAGCCGACGGCACCGCTCGATTCCGCAATCGCGAAGCCGCACGCGGAGCCCGATGGAAAGTGAAACCTATTGCACCGGGATTCTCTCGGCGAAACGTCCGTTTGCGGCATGGCCCGTCGCCACGACGTTGATTCCGTTATCCTCCAGGTTTCCATCGATGCCGGCCTGGTGAAAGCGAAAACCGCGGATCAAGCCGTCGGTTACCGGTTCAGCCAATCGGACACAGTTCCGGTTATAAATCTCGGGGACTGGCCGTCCCGATCCACGCGAAGCACCTGAAAACCGGCGGCCGGCGAAGATTGCTCTACATCACGCTGATTACCGCGATATCCGCCCACGGTGCGGCCGTCGAGTCCGAAAAGGCGAGAGGTGCCCTCCGCGAGGTCTCTGGAGAGCCCTTTGGTGGAGCCTTCCCGCCACCAAGGCTTAGGGGTAGGCCGTATGCCCGCGTAGATGGGGGATCCGGTAAGCACGAAGTGCAGCACGGATCGGGCGGGCAGATCATAAGAGAACTCGGCGGCGGTAAGGCTGGAAAGGGGGCTTCGCGCCGTGATGGCTCCGCCCGACCCTTCGTCGAAACCGTGAACGGTTGCGCTGGTAAAGGTGCCGCCCGGCAGGGTGAATTTCGTGGCCCGCACGGCCGCGGTCTTGTTGATGGCCACGATATGCAGCTTGGTGGCGTCCTTGGTATCCAAGGCCGCGTAAACAGACAGGGCCGCGCGATCGGCGCCGGATACCGGCAATGCCAGGTCACCGTAGGTTCCGCCCTTGCCGTCATAGTCGAGGAAGATTCGAAAGCCCGCCTTGCTGAACCTTCCAGGCTGGGACCAGAGGGTGGCCAGGTAGACCCCTTCGCGTCCCAAGACGCCGAGCACGTCGGCCTGGGCAATACCGCCGGACCAGTGGTCGTGACCGCCGTATTCGTACTCCGTCATGGCCATGCGGGTGCCGGGATAGCGCGCCGCGATGGAAGACTTCACGTGACCCAGCAGGTTGATGGGCTTATTGGCGGTGGACTGGGTGATCCAGCTCTTCTCGATGAAGGTATTGTCCCAGAGGCTGCGGGGCGACTGGATGCGCGCCTCGGCCTGGGCGTCTGAATTCTGATCGCAGGCATCGATGATGATGCGGCAGTCCCCCTTGGCCTCCGGATACCAATGGAAGTCAAGAACGTCCACCAACCGCTTGCCCGCTTTGTCGCTTTCCACCTTCATCAGGGCCAGGTATGCGGCGATGTACCAGTCATAAAGCTTGGAGTATGCGGTTTTCCAATCGCTCCCCTCCACCAAGCTCATCATTTCACCCCAGCCCCAGCTCGCCGGTCCGTAGACTTCCGCACCCGGGTCCACCTTCTTCACCGCCTTGGCCGCCGCCGCGCTCTTTTCGATCATGGAGCCCACGTTCAGTACGCCGGGATGGATGCGCGGATGGGTAAACGTCCAAAGTCCTGGTTCGTTGTCCAACGACCAGCCCCTTATTCCTCCGGCGCCGGCTTTACCGACCTTGGCGACGACATAGTTGACGAATTCGTCCATGTACACTTCGCCGTCGTTGGCGTCTGGCATCAGGGAAAGAGCGCTGGGCTTCTCGAAGACAACCTTCTTCCATCGGGCACTGGGGGCGGATTCGCCCTCATTCACCGCCCCATTCTTGTCCGCCGCCACGTATCCCGCCAATTGCACGGTGGCTTGGATGTATTGCTTGCGCGGGCTGAAGGTCGAGTGGAGTTTCTCCACCGCTCGCGCCGGCAACTTCTGCTCTTCCGTCGGCAGGGTCTTCACGAGGTAATTGTCGCTGTTGTGAATATAGTCCAGGCCGGCGTTGGATGCGTTGGTCTCCCAATTGTACCCCGTTAGCCGATTGCCGCCCCACCGGGTCGCCGTAAGCGGCAGGTCCGTCGGGTTGCACCATTCGTTGGCACCGTAAATGTACGGGCTGATAAGCGTGGCCGGCCCCCGCAAGGATATCTCGACGGTCGGCGCTTGCCCATAGGCGACGATTGCGATTCCGATAACTGCCAACCCTGCACGCCGGGATACTGTGGAAATCAGCCCTTTAATTCGCAACATATTCTCAATCTCCAGGCGACAGGCCCATTCCACGTTCCTTAGGTTACGGCATTCTTAGTAGGAAAACCAGGCGGAAAGTTCTGAAAATCCAGTTCTTAGGCGTCGGCGCGCGCCAAGGCTTCGGCTTCCCAAAGCTGGGTCAGTCGGGCCGCAGGCTCGGGATCGTTTCCCTTACGCTCGGCCCGCACCGCTATGCGCAGGCGGAATTATTGGTTGGCCGCCAAACGAATGAGGTAGCCTTTTTCGCCCCATCGTCGGTTATGCTAATTTACCCTGACCAGTCCAACCCATGGAGGCATTGTGAAAAAAGTCAGGATCCTGTCGTGGAACGTCAACGGCTTCCGAGCGGTGTATAAGAAGGGCTTCATGGATTGGCTCCACAAGGAATCGCCGGACATCCTCTGCCTGCAGGAGACGAAAGCGGAAGAATCACAAATCGAAAAGGAACTGAAGGACGTCGAGGGATACCACTGGGTGTTCTGTTCCTCCCAGAAGAAGAAAGGCTATAGCGGCGTGGCGATATTTTCGAAGCAAAAACCTTCGCAGGTGGAGAAGGGATTCGGGCATGATCAATTCGACAACGAAGGCCGGACCCTGGTGGCCGATTTTCCCGGTTTCACCTTGTGCAATGTCTACTTCCCGAACGGCAAGGCCAGCTCCGAACGTCTCCAATACAAGCTGGATTTCTACCAGCACTTCCAGGCCTTCACCACCAAGCTCCGCAAGCAGGGCAAGAGCGTTATCGTCTGCGGGGACGTGAATACGGCCCACAAGGAAATCGATCTGGCCCGTCCTAAGGAGAACGCGACGGTATCGGGATTCCTTCCGGAAGAGCGGGCCTGGATGGATGGATTCGTGGAAAGCGGTTTCATCGACACCTTACGCCTGTTCAACTCTGCTCCGAATCTCTATTCCTGGTGGGACATGAAATCCGGGGCCCGGGCAAGGAACGTTGGCTGGCGCATCGATTATTTCCTGGCTAGCGAGGAGCTGAAACCCAGGATCAAGGGCGCGTATATCATGCCGGAGGTGCTGGGTTCGGATCATTGTCCCGTGGGATTGGACCTGGAATTGGATTGAGGTGGACTCGCAGCGGGCTCTACTTGAGAGGCACTTGAGGGGCAGGGCAATGCAACTCCCTGCGCCCACCCTTTGGTGTGTGCCGGATACTTTGACGCAATTCGGGTCAGGGAATCGTCAAAAAACCGGTCGACGGTCGAGATCGCGAAATTGGGGTTCATTTTACCCGGATCCGGGTTCTATATTTTTCCCCCATTCAATCCCATGAGCCTTAAGCAAGCAAGGCGATAGGAGAGTGTCGATGGATGGTGTGATGGAAACCGAGAGTTGGGACCGCATACGCAAGCTTGAACAGGCTGTTCAGGAAAATCCTTTCGATGAAGACCCTGCCCTCGAACTTGGACGCTCATACCTGGAAATCAACTGTTATCCCGAAGCCGTAGCCGTCCTCGAAAACCTGAAGTCGCGCAAACCTGATGCCGTGGAACTCTACCCCCTGCTCGGCCTTTCCTACCTGAATACGGATCGAACCACCGAAGCCATCGATCAATTCTTGGTGGCAATGTCCCACAACCCCCAAGAAGGGTACCTAAGCCGTTGCTTGGGGGATGCCCTGTTCAAGGCCAAGCGTTATCCGCAAGCCATCGAATATTACAAGCGCTCGGCTGAACTCGAACCCGGAAACACGCTGCCTTTGCGCAAGATGGTCCAGGCTTTTTTCGATATGGGCAAGGTGGACGAAGCCGTCGACATCCTGAGGGAAGCGTTGAAATACGATGCCGCGGTCCCGGAATTGTGGAGCAGCCTGGGGTGGGCGTTCATCCATCTGGGACGCTATGCGGAAGCGATTGAACCCCTGGAGCGATCCCTTTCCCTCAAGGCGGACGATATCCAATGCGTCAAAAGCCTGGGCTTGGCCGCTTTCGCGCTCGGCCGCCGCGAATCCAGCTGCAAAGCCTACCGGGTCGCATTGGAACTCAATCCTCTGGACGAGGAAGCGTTGTTTGGAATGGGGATCCTGTTCGTTTCGTCGGGAGATCTCAAATCGGCTTTGCGCCAACATGAATTGCTTCAGTCCGTTCGTTCGGCGCTCGCGGAAGATCTTTATTCCAAAATCCTGGAGCGTAAAGAATTGCGCATGGCCTGATGTGCGCCAAGCCCCCATTTTCCGAGGCATTCTCCGAAGCAAACCCCGGATAATCGACCCCGATTCGCTTCCGCCGGGCTTGCTTCCAGTGCTCCGCAACTCTACCTTAATCCCGTCACCTCGAATGGAAGGACGGAATATGGGAAAACACATCAGGAAGATCGTGGGATTGTCCGCGTTAGCTGGACTGTTCTATCTAGGCACGCGCGAACCAAGGTCCTTGCGCATCGTTGAGCGAAGCCGAAGGTTCCTTTCTTACCAAATGGGAATTGTCCGCGGGATGTTCCTTTCCGTGAAACTCGCTTTGCGCTTTCGTAAAGCTTCGTGAATTCTTAGTTTCCCCACGAGCAATCCGTTAGAAAAACCGCGCGGAAAATTTTCCGGCCGGTTTTTTTTTGCGGATTTCTTTTTGTTTAAAGATATGTCCTCTTGACAATATCTGTTTAAACAAATATATTCGAGTTCGATCAGTTTCACTTCGAGTTCGATCAGTTTCACTCATAGTAACCCCGCCATAGGAGGCAAAATGAACCGTTCGGGAATCATCCAGTTGGGATCCATGCTTTTGGTTTCGGCCCTCGCGGTCACGGTGCACGCCGAGACTTATGACGTAGACACCGCCCATTCGGACATCAGTTTCAAAGTGCGCCACATGGGCATCAGCAATGTCACGGGAAAGTTCCAGAAGTTCGGTGGATCATTCGAAGTGGATCCCAAGAACATCAAGGCCACCAAGGGCAACCTGACCATCGATGTGAATAGCATCAGCACCGCCAACGAAAAACGGGACGGTCACCTCAAAGGCGAGGACTTCTTCGATGCCGCCCACCATCCCGAAATCAAGTTCGTTTCCAAAGAAGTGAAGGACGTCAATGAGAAGGATTCCACCGCGACGTTGGTCGGTGACCTGACCATGCGCGGCGTGACCAAGGAAATCGCCCTCAAGATCAAGGGCGGCGGCATCATCAAGGATGGTTGGGGAAACGAGCGCGCCGCGTTCACCGCCTCCGGCAAGATCAACCGCTTCGACTTCGGCCTCAAGTGGAACAAAGCGGTAGAAACCGGCAGCCTGGTGGTTTCGAAGGAAGTGGACCTGAACCTCGCCTTCGAAGGCGCGCGCAAGCTGGATGCCGCTCCAAACAAAGCCAAGGCCCCCGAATCCAAGCCCGCCGCGACAAAAGCCGCGAAGTAATCTCCGAAGAATATCCCGAAGCGAATACGGCCCTTACGGATCCCCGCTTGGGACGGCCCGGCCCATCGGCATGAACGCGATCTATGAAAAAGGCCCGTCCCTCGCGGGGCGGGCCTTTACTTAACCCCTTCGGGTTCATCCCTCTGGCCTACGACGCCATAGCCGGGCCGACGGATGGGTTGCGCCCCCCAAACTAATTGGTGAGGTGGAACATCACGCCCGCCATTGCGCGCACGTCGCGCGATTTCCAGTGGTCGATGTCGCCGACGGATTTGTCCAGCGCGCTGGTGAATGCGTGGGAATAGCGCACATCGGCCGTAAGGAATACGTACTGCACCAGTTGGAACTCGCCGCCCACGCCCACATCGCCGGAATAGACAATCGGCGCGGATTCATCCTCGAAGTTACCGGTCGCGCCCATGATTTTGCCTTCGGTCTGCAGATTGATCCCAAAACTCGGCCCCGCGAAGAGATAAGCGTGCCCGGTGGGCGCGCCGAACTTGGCCTTCACTAATACCGGCACCTCGAAGTAGTCGAAGTTCCCGCGCGTTGTGACCCCGAGAATGTCGAAGCGCGCGCCCTTCTGCACGTACATCGGCTCGATCTGCAGGCTCCAAGGGTTGCTTACGCCGAATTCCACCTGCCCGCCGATGGCCAGTCCCTGGCGTCCTTCGGTATCCTTATGATCCTCCACGTCGGCATTGCCGAAGTTCATGCCCCCTTTTGGGCCCACCCCCAGCGAGATCGCGGAAACGGTCAGCGGGGCGAGGGTCAGTCCCAGCACTAGGAGGTAACGGAGTTTATGTCGGGCGTTGGTAGAATTCATGATTGCTCCTTAGTTGATTGGCCGCGACTAACGGCCGCCATGGAAGTCTGATCGGAAATTAAGTAGTATGGGTGGCCATGCCAGGAGAAAATTCGACACAGCAGAATAAGGATTCCGCGCAAGTAACCTCCGGATTTCCCTTGCCCGCGAGGCAGGAACGGGTTTTATTGTACGTGCTCGCCGCGATCCAGTTCACCCACATCTTCGATTTCATGATCGTCATGCCGCTCGGTCCACGGCTCATGGATATCTTCCGCATAACGCCCACGCAATTCGGGCTGATTGTTTCCTCCTACACTTTCAGCGCTGGGTTGTTTGGACTGGTGGCGGCGTGGTTCATCGATCGGCTCGACCGCAAGCGCGCGCTGCTTTGGCTCTACGCCGGGTTCGGCGTGGGTACTTTGGCTTGCGCCCTCGCCCCCAACTTCCATTTCCTGGTGGCCGCGCGCTTTCTGGCGGGCGGCTTCGGCGGCGTGACTTCGGCGACCATCCTCGCCGTGATCGGGGACGCGATTCCGCCGCAGCGCAGGGGAGAAGCCATGGGCACGCTCTTCTCATCCTTTTCGCTGGCCTCAATCGCCGGAGTACCCGCCGGGCTGTTCCTGGCCAACCACCTGGGCTGGCACGCACCCTTCTACCTGCTCGCGGCACTCAGCGCGGGCATCTCCGTGATGGCGTCCCGCGCGCTGCCCTCCATGCGAGGCCACCTGGCGCGGGGGAAAAAGCGTCCATGGGCGGATATGATGGCCGTGCTCGGCCAGGGCAACCATTGGCTCGCCTTCGGCCTCACCGTCGTGATGACCATGGCCGGGTTCATGATCATCCCTTACCTGAGCCCGTCCCTGGTCGCCAACGTAGGCGTCAGCAACCATCATCTGCCGCTCATCTATCTCTTCGGTGGCGCGGCCACCTTCTTCTCCATGCGCGTCATCGGAAAACTCTCGGACCGCATCGGCCTACTACGCGTTTTCACCGTCGTCAGCATCATCGCCATGCTTCCGATCCTGGTCATCAGCCATCTGCCTCAGGTACCTCTGTGGATGGCTCTGGTCACGAGCACGTGCTTCATGGTCTTTACCTCCGGGCGGTTCATCCCCGGCATGGCCATGGTCACCAACAGCGTGGAAACGCAGCACCGTGGCAGTTTCATGAGCCTGAACTCGGCCTTGCAGCAATTCGCTTCCGGCTTCGCCTCTTTGCTCGGCGGGGCCATCATCGCCACCGGCGCCGACGGCAGGCTGGAGCACTACGGTACAGTCGGCATAATCGGCGCCTGCTGCATCCTGGTCAGTTTGGTACTGGCCAGGAATCTGAAGAGCGCGTAAGACTGCGTAGGACTGCATAGGACCGCAGCGATTCCCTGGGGTCTGGCTGCGAAGTCCGGAGTCCAGGGTCTGGAGTCCGGGGCAAGAGGAAGCTGGGTTGGTCTATTTGGGTGTGTTGGGAAAAACGATGGAATCCAAGCGTTTTCCAACCTCTTGCCCCGGACACCGGACTCCAGACCCCAGAGCATAAAGCCGCTCAAAGCCGCGTTACTCCATTCGCAACCAACGCATTTTTTTAGATCCTACTCCATGCCCCACTTTTCGGTAGCGCCCATGATGGACTGGACCGACCGGCATTGCCGGTTCTTCCTGCGTCTACTTTCCAAGCGCGCGCGGCTCTATACCGAGATGGTCACCACCGGCGCCATTATGCACGGCAAGGCGGAGCGGCTGTTGGCCTATGATCCGGCCGAGCATCCCATCGCCCTGCAACTGGGCGGCAGCGATCCAGCGGATCTTGCGGCTTCGGCCAAGGTGGGGGAGCGATTCGGCTACGATGAGATCAACCTAAACGTGGGCTGTCCGAGCGATCGGGTGCAGGAAGGAAAGTTCGGCGCCTGCCTGATGGCGGAACCGGATCTGGTGGCTGCCTGCGTGCGGGCCATGCGCGAATCCGTCTACGTTCCGGTCACGGTCAAGACCCGCATCGGCATCGACGACAAGGATTCCTATGAGGAGCTGGCGCATTTTATCGGGACGGTTACAGGCGCGGGCTGCGACACGTTCATCATCCATGCACGCAAAGCGTGGCTGCAGGGATTGAGCCCCAAGGAGAACCGCACCAAGCCGCCCCTGCGTTACGACGTGGTGACGCGGCTCAAGTCCGATTTTCCAGGCTTGCAATTCGTGCTCAACGGCGGCATCACCAGCCTGGATCAGGCCGAGGGCCACCTGAAGAGCTTCGATGGCGTGATGATGGGCCGCGCCGCCTATGAAAATCCCTACCTGTTGGCCCAGGTGGATAGCCGGTTCTTCGGCGACCCGGAGGCGATACCGACGCGCGCAGACGTAGTGGAGTCCTTCAAGCCTTATGTGCAGTCCGAGCTGGATCGGGGCCTTCGCTTGCATTCCGTTACGAGGCATATCCTGGGGCTGTTCCAGGGCGTGCGCGGGGGCCGTATCTGGCGTCGCTACCTGAGCGAGAACGCCGGCCGGCCCGGAGCCGGCCTGGAAGTTCTCGATGCCGCCCTGCGCGCGGTCGAAGGCGTGGCCGCGGCCGCATCCGTTTCCGCTGAAGACTGATCCCCGGTCAGGGAGTTCTACTTCGACGACAGGTAGGTGTATACGCAACCCACCAGGAAAGCGATTGCCAGCGCCCAGATCAGGATCCGCTCCTTTCCCGTTGTGTGCAGAACCCGCTGTCCCTGATATTCCGTTACCCGCGAACCCAGGTTCTTTTCCATGAAATGGCCCAGGCGATGAAAAGTGCTCGAATCCGAAAGACCGCCCGGCTCGCGCGCGGCAATGGAGCTGCGGCCAGGCAGGGCTCCGCTTTGGACTCCTTGCAGACGGATTTGGCAGAGGTCCGCCACTTCGCGGCCCGTGCGCGGACGCAGCGCCGGATCCTTGGCCAACAGGGCTTTCAGCAGGCCCACGGTCGGGTCAGGCAGGTGCAGCTTCGATCCATGATGGACAATGGCATAGGTCGGCTCGGCATGCAGGTGCCCGGAAATGACCTGATTCAGGGTGCCGGTGAAAGGGGGCCGGCCGGTAAGCATCTCATACAGCATGATACCGAGCGAATAGATATCAGCGGCCGGACCGGGTTCTTTTCCGGGAATGAAACTTTCCGGCGCCATGTAGGAGGGCGTGCCCAGCAAGGTGTCGGCATTGGTCAGGTCGCGCGATCCCATGTCCTTGGCTAGGCCGAGATCGGAAATCTTGAGCCAGCCATCCTTGGTAATCAGGACATTGGCGGGCTTCACGTCGCGGTGGACGATGTTCTGCGAATGGGCGGCGTGCAGGGCCGTGGCCAGATAAGCGCTCACTTTGAGCGACATTTCCTCGCTCATGGCCCCATTGTTACGCAGGTATTCGGACAAGGAATACCCATTCACGAACTCCATCACCAGATAGAGGCTGCCCAACTCTTCGCCGAAGTCGAGCACACGCACGATGCCTTCGTGGTTGAGGCGCGCTGCCAATTGCGCCTCCCGGCGGAAGCGGTCGCGGTAGGTGGCGAGGTGCGAGGCCATGGAATCAAGGGGCGCGGCCTTGAGGATCTTCACCGCAACGGGAATGCCCAGGGTCTGGTGCATGCCTTTATAGACTTGGGCTGATGCTCCCTCGCCGATCAAGCCTTCCAGATGGCAATGGCCCAGGACTTTGCCGGTCAGAAGCATCACGCGCCTCTTTCCGCGGGTTGGGTCAGGGAACGGGTATTTCGGAACAGGGAGGAACCGAGGTTCCGCAATTGCTCCCAGTAATACATGACGTTGTTGCCGCCGGCCTGCATTTCCCGGAGTTTCTCCTGCACGCTTTCCATCACCTCGACGGCCAGGGGCGTGACTGCGCCAGGGGTGAGAGCGCGCCGACGAAGTTCTTTGTCCACCATTTCAATTTTGTGGGCCACGGCTTCCAGGCGTTTGGTCTGCATGCGGTTCTCGTCTTCGCAGCGACGGATGACTTCATAGAGCCGGTCGGCGTCCCGTCCCAGCCAGCCGCGGACCTGTTCCAGATCCTCCCGTTCCTTTTCGATGCGATCCGCCCACACATCGATTGCTCCCACCATGCGGGCGTATTCGCCGCCTTCCAGGTCGTGGGGGTGGGCGGCGATGTCCTTGTTGGCGCGGGCGGTGAGATATGAGACGATTTCGTCGGAAGGGCTGCGCACCTGATGCTCGGAATAATTGAGGCCCACCAGTTCTTCTTCCGGGGTGACGCGCAGTTTGGAAATCCGCCCCAGAACCGACCACATTATATAGCCGATGGTGTAGGCCCATACGGCGCAGACGCACGCGCCCATGGCCTGGATGCCGATGACGTCGAGTCTCGTGACCGGATGGCCCAGGGTCGCGGTGAGGGATGCCAGATGCGCAGGCGATGCGAATACGCCGGCCAGCAGGATGCCGGTGAGGCCGGCAAAGCCATGCACGGGCACGGCGCTCACCGCATCGTCCAGTTTGAAGCGCAGGAGCATTTCGTCGGCCAGCAGGTAGGCCAGTCCGCCGCCGCAGCCGATCATGCAGGCCGCAGGCGCGGTGACGATGTCGGCCGAGGCCGTGATGGCCACCAGGCCCGCCAGGATGCCGTTCATGATGCTGGCCGCGCCGCTGATGCCTCGCACGGCCCATCCCACCAATAGGCACGCCACGCCCCCGAAAATGCCGCCCAAGAAGGTGTTGAGCACGATGGAACCGGTCTGGGCGCCGAACGGTGCGGAGCCGCCATTGAAACCCATCCACCCGAAAAACAGGATGATGGTGCCGAGTGCGACCAGGGGAACGTTGGAGGCGTTGATATCACGGACCTTGCCCTGAGCGTCGAAGCGCCCGCGGCGCGGACCGATTTTGACGATGCCGGCCAGGGATAGGAAGCCTCCGACCATATGGACGACCGAGGAACCGGCGAAATCATGGTAGCCCAGACGGTGCATCCAACCTTGCGCATTCCAGACCCAATGTCCGTAAATCGGATAGATGAACAGGCCCACGGCTCCGGTAGCCAGAATATAGGGGAGGAAGCGCATCCGTTCGGCCACCGCGCCCGAAACGATGGTGGCCGCGGTAGTGCAGAAGACCAACTGATACAGGAACACGAACATTTCCGGTTGTTCCATGCCTTTCAGCGCCAGGTTCGGCTTGCCGATCAATCCATCGTACCAGGGCGATCCGAACTGGAGCGCGTAGCCGAGGATATAGTACACAGCCGCGGCGATGATGAAGGTGACCACGTTCTTGAGCGCCACGTTGATGCTGTTCTTGGCGCGCACGGAACCGGCTTCCAGGCAGGTGAAACCCGCCGACATGAAAAACACCAGTCCGGTGCAGGTCATGAGCCAGAGCAGGTTGATTTGCGTTTGCAGATCCATGGAACCCCAGTCGGAAGAAGTTGCAATCTGCGATAGTAATTTTGGTTAGGCGGTTTGGCAAATACGGACGGCTATCAGGAGAAATGGGGTTTTCTATTTTGGGATTTTACTGACAAATCGCACCAATATCTGACAACCAAGGATAAGCAGGGATTCGGTGAAGCAGGCCGGATCGGCGAGGAAACATACCTTTGCCGTGAATGGACATGGGAATGGACATGGGCATGGACATGGGCATGGACATGGGCATGGATGAACGGGACAGAACCTGACCCCGGATGAGGCGTACCTTTTGACCACCGCCGGAGATTGGACAAAGGGCGGCTTACCAGGAGGACGACATGTGGGTGTTTACGAATAAGGCCTTTCTCTCCATCGTGGAATTCCCGGGCGAAACGGAAGTGTTGTGGGCGCGGGCCCGCTTCCCCGGACATATCGAGGCCGCCTTTCCGGAGGCGGTGGTGCGCGAAACGCCGGAATGCGATTACCGCTACCGGGCCGCGGTCGATAGGGATGCAGTGGGAAGGTGGTTGACGCGGGAGGTGAGGGACCTACGCTATGGCAATTTTAAGCAGAGCATCGGCGAGAACTTCTACCACGACGCGTGTCTCTCCGTATGGACGGAGATGTTCATCTGGTCGAAGAAATTGATGGGGATCCTTAGGCCAATGCGCGGGGCGGCTTGATCGGAAAGCAAACGGAAAGGCCGCAGCCCAAGCGGATCGGGTGCCGCTTGAAGGAAGGTCAGATCCGGTTGGACTTAGGAGTCGGGCGAGGGCTTCCGTTTCCCTTGGGGATGCGGACGTTCCACCAGTCGCTGTAAGCCAGCATCTGATCGACGATTCCCGAGGCGGGATTCCAATCGGGAGAGACATTGCGGCCGAAGCGCGGGGTTAGTTCGGGGGAAGCCATCCGGGGAGCCTTACGGCTTCCTGGATGACGCCGTTCGGGTGTCGATTGAGATAGGGGGGCTTGATTTTCCATATTCCCATTAAACAATTAAGTTGAGGTTGAGGCAAGTCGAATTTAGACGATACTAATTTAGACGATACAAATGTCACCGGAGTTCAAACTATTCAAGAGGCGATGCCAATTCTTTCCATCGGTGAACACGGCTGCAAACAGCCTTCCGAGGTGGAGGCATGCCGGCGAAATTGTCATCTCTTGGCACCTTGCCTCGTAACTCGTACCCCTACCCGAAAGGCATGCATGTTCAACCTGGACTATTTCATCAAAACCTGGCGCTACGAAAGCCGCATCGCCGTCAACCTCTTCGGCAAGCTCCCGGCCGGCGGTCTCGACTACCGGCCGTCCGCCGGGCAGCGGAGCACGATGGAACTCTTGCGTTACCTAAGTTACGGGCCGTATAACGGTGTGGCCAAGACCATCGCGGGTGATTGGCAGTTCGGGCGCTCCACGGCAGAGATGACCGCGGGCATGCCGGCCTCGGACTTTCCGGCCCGCATGGCCTGGCAGGCCGACGCGCTTGAACGAGTGGTGCGTTCCGTCCCCGTTAGCTCACTGCTCACGGAGGATATGACCTACCCCTGGGGCGATACCCTCAAGAAGGCGGAGGGATTGCTGACGCCGCTGCGTTGGTTGGTGGGGTACCAGATGCAATTGTTTCTCTACCTCAAGGCCGCGGGAGCCCATCAGTTGAACACTGGGGATTGCTGGCGCCTGCCTGCTTTGGCGACCGCCGCGCCGGCAGTCTGATGCGGCCGGACGGATTAGCCATGATGCCCCAAGGACAACCGGGGACCCGCCGCTACGTCTGCATGCTGTGCATGTACGTGTACGACGAGTCCTTGGGAGATCCGGACTCGGGCTTGGCCCCCGGTACCTTGTGGGAGAATATCCCTGCGAATTGGTCGTGCCCGAAATGCGGAGCGGCCAAGGGATATTTCGAACTTGAGGTCCGGTTCATATCCCCGGGATAATCGGGCCGGTTCGGTTCAGGTTGCCTGAGACCGTGCTTTGGCGGCGTTGTTTTTGATTTTTTCCGTGGCATCCTTGGCTTCCGCCTTGGCATGGTCGAGAAGATCTTCGGCCTCACCCTTCAACCCGGATTTGGAAAACCCGTCCTTGAGTTCGGCGCCCGCCTCGGAAACGAGTTCCCGGACCTTCCGGCGATTGCGGTAGATGAGGGTGGCTGCCACGGCCACCCCCGCTCCCAACAGAACGAATCCGAGTGCGGACCCGCCGCGGCTTCCGCCGGACCGGAGTTCCTGATACTGTTCCTTCAGTTCCGAGATGCCATCCTGGATTTCCTCGAGGTCGATGGTTTTGAAAATATTAAGCATAGGTCCTCCTTTTCCTGGGGGCGGGTCCGGATTCGTTCGGGCCGGTCAGGTTGAGGGGAAGATATGTTTTCAATAGGGCCTGGGCGAAAGGAATCGATCCGGATGGACCGGATGCACCGGGTGGACGGTCAAATTGCTCGGGAGAACCGGGAAACGCATCAGAATTGCAAAAGGAGACCGCCCGCCTCCACACCGCGCCGGGTCTCGATCCGGGGCCAAAGGGCGGCCCGCATCGCCTTGACCGTGCCGGCGTCGATCAGACCCGCTTGCTCCAAGGCCCGGGTGAAGACGGGCCAAAGTGGGAGCGGCGAACCATCGACGACCTTGAGCGCGAATCCCAACCCGAGCCCAGGTAATGCGGCGCAGAGCAATCCGTTCGCGCCCCCCTTGGTGATCAACTCCGCCCCCAGGGTACCGGCCAGGCTGCTCCGCGGGGCCGCGGAACCGGTTCCCGTCTCGACGGAGGTTTTCGCAAGCCGGAACGGCCGCAGGTCAGGTTCTCCGGTATGGACTCCGGGATGGACGGCCATGGCGCGCAGCAGGCGCGCGGCGGGACCTGGCGAGACGGCATCGCGGGCAAGGCGCGCGAACCCCAGCGCCATATTGTACAAGGGCAGGGAAAAGGTGGGCGCCGAACAGCCATCCAAGGCTTGCCGGGTGTCCTGGGCATTGACGGCGCAGTACCTGCAAAGGGTCGAGAACATACGTTGCTGCCAGGGATGATCGGGCGCGAGATAGTCGTGCAATGGAAGTCGCAGATGCGCGCAGGCGGTGAGCATTCCCGCATGCTTGCCGGAGCATTGGTCGGCTAGGCCCTCGCCGCAGCCCAAGGACTCAGGTCCCAATCCGCTTTTGGCGAGGAGACTCCGCACCAACTCGGCCTGCTTCGTGCCGCCAGGATGGGATCCGCAGATGATGGCGAGATCCGCATCGTCGAGACCGGCGGCATCGGCCGCTCCGCATTCCACCATGGCCAGCGCCTGCAGGGGTTTGGCGCTGGAACGGAAAAAAGCCATGGCATGCGGATCGCCCAGGGACCAGCGGCATTTCCCGTCGGCATCAACCAGGCACGCGAACCCCGCATGTTCCAGATCGGATTCCCCGCTGCGCGTCACCGTGAGTAGCGGGACCGAGGCGCTTTTAAGCGAGGCTTCGCCGCGGTCAGGCCCGCATGTCATTTCCATATCCGCTCCCGACGCCGATTTCAGATCATACTATTTTGGACTTGGCCGGACCGGGTCCAGGCCCGATCTTGAAGATAGACGGTTCTTGAAGATAGTCCCATCCCCACGGAGGAATTCCCTTGACCATTACCTATCGCGCCTTGACCCTTGATTCGGTCGGCTCGTCCCTGCGCAGCATAGCCACGGCCTTGCCCGTCCTCAAAGCCGGCGAGGCGGCGGTACGCATACGGGCGGCCTCGCTGAACCACCGCGATTTGTGGATCCAGAAAGGCCAGTACGCCGGCCTGAAATTCCCGTTGGTGCCCGGATCGGACGGCGCGGGTGTGGTGGAGAAGATCGGTCCCGGCGTCGACACCGCATGGGTGGGCCGCAAGGTAGTCATCAATCCCAGCCTCGATTGGGGACCTTCGCCCGATACCCAGGGCAAGGCTTTCCGCATCCTGGGGTTGCCCGATGCCGGCACCTTCGCCGAATACGTCGTTGTGCCCTCGGCCAACCTGGCCCAAATGCCCGCGCACCTTTCCTACGCGGAGGCAGCCTGCCTGCCCTTGGGCGGCACGACCGCCTACCGCGCCCTGGTCACGCGCGGCCGCATCGCGGCGGGGGAAAAACTGCTTTTGACCGGGATCGGAGGCGGCGTGGCGCTGCTCCTGCTGCGCTTGGGACTGGCTTCAGGCGCGCGCGTTTTCGTCACCTCGGGTTCGGATGAGAAGCTCGCGAAGGCCAAGGCCTTGGGCGCGGAGGGCGGGGTGAACTACAAGGATCCGGCCTGGGCCGAGACTCTGCTGGAACAGGCGGGTCACTTCGATTGCATCGTCGACTCGGCTGGCGGCCCCGGGTTTCCCAAACTATGCGATCTGGCGCAATCAGGCGGTCGCCTGGTCTTTTTCGGCGCCACCGCCGGCAATCCCCAGGAGCTGCCCTTGCGCAAAATCTTTTGGCGGCAACTATCCCTGCTCGGATCGACAATGGGATCACCGCAAGATTTCGCCGGCATGCTGAAACTGGTGGAGGAAAAAGGCATCCGGCCCGTCATCGACGGCGTCTATCCGTTCGATCGGGCGGATGAAGCGCTGCGGCGCATGGATGCGGGCGGACAGTTCGGAAAGTTGGTGATAGACATACCGTAGGAGTCTCCTGGACTTGGCTACGGTGTCGGGTGCGGGCGCAGGCGCCTCGAGGTGGACTATTCGAGGGGCTTCTTCATACCCGATGGATCGACGTAAAACCATTGTTCGCCGATGCGAACGCGGGCCAGACCCTTGAAGAAGTTGTACGCCTCGTGGAATTGCGGCTGAATTGCGGTGGTTCCCTTACCGTCGATGTAACCCCACTTGGCGCCGACGCGCACCACGGCGAGGTTTTCGGCGAACCAGGATACATATTCGAATTGCGGTTTGATGACGTATTTGCCGTGCTTGTCGATGAATCCCCATAGCCCGCCCCGCACTTCACCGGCGCTGCCTATGCGTCCGCCCATATTCACCCGGGCCAAGCCCTCGGCGAAAGGGTAGGCGAAATCAAAGGCGGGCTTGATAATGGTATCGCCGGAACGGTTGATGTAGCCCCATTTGGCGGCAAGGCCGAGCCAGGCATGCACTTTGACCGCGGCGAGATCCTCGCTGAAGGATCCGGCCATCAGGAAGCGGGCGGCTATGGCCACGGCGCCTTGCGGATCGATATAACCCCAACGCGGTTTGGACAGCGGTTCGGTCCGCGGCATATCGAGTTCGGGCGCGTCCATGGGGCGGGCAGCGTCGAGTTTCACCGAAGCCAGGCCGAGATAGAAATGACCCGCCTCATCGTAGCGGGGCGGAATGCAAAAGGCGTAGCTGCGATCGACGAATCCCCATTTGCCGTCGACCAGGGTGCGGGCGCGGCCTTCGGAGAAGAGCAGGTTATCGCGGTGGCTCGCCGGGATCAGCATGTTTCCGGATGAGTCCAGATGGCGCCAATCGCCGCCCAGGAATTTGACCCGCGCGATGCCCTGCTGGAAATCGTCCGCCTCATGGTAGCGCGGTTTCACGATCCAATTGCCCTGCTTGTCGATGAAGCCGAACTTGCCGTGCGGGTAGGCGCCGGTTACCGCGCGCGCGCGCCCCTCCTGGAACGGGTAGGCCTTGTCGAAAGTGGCGGGGATGGCTGTCCGGCCTTCGGAATCGATGTAACCCCACCCGCCTTGTGCCGCCGGTTTCACTGCGGCCAAGCCTTCCGAAAAGGATTCCGCTTCGGGATAACCGCCGGCGTTCCTGGGCCGTCCGAGACGATCCACATGGGTCCAGGAACCGTCGCCCATGCGCACCCGCGCGAGTCCGCCATGGAAGGCGTCCGCGTGGGCGTACCGGGGTTCTATGACGGTTCGGCCCTCCGTGTCCAGGTATCCAGCCTTGCCGTCTTTCCAAACCACGGCCAAGCCTTCGGAAAATTCTCCGACCTTGTCGAACAGTGGGGCGATAACCAGGGAACCGCTGCGATCGATGTAACCCCAACGCGAGCCGGGAGCGGCGTTCTCGTGGGAGTCAGAGCGGACGGCGGCCAGGTCCTCGTGGAAATCCATCGCCTCCTGGAAGCGCGGCGGGATAGCCATTTCGCCCGTCTCTCCGATGTAACCCCAAGCCTTGCTGGCCGGGCCGAGCACGGCGACGGCCGCGAGGCCTTGGGAAAAGCGGGAAGCGAGGGCGTATCGGGGCGGAATGACGGCATGGTTATGCTCGTCGCAATAGCCCCATTTCCCTTCCTTTTTGTACGGTTTTAGCACGAAGTCCTCAAATTACCGGGTCCCGCGGCGTCACCACGCGGATACGGCCAAGCGCGGTGCGGACGATGCGCGGCTTAACGATGTTTTTGGGGGTGCGCGGGCGGGCCGAGGCAACGGCGCGAAGGCATTCGAATTGCAGGTGATACAGGAAATCCGAAACGAGTTGTCCCTGTTCGAACGCGAGGCCTTCAATTCGCTCGCCCGCTTTCGCCGCTTCCGGAGGATCCGATTCCAGGGATTTGAATACCATGGAGAAGCCTTCATGCAATTCCGTCTGGCGGAACCACATGGCCTTGATGGCTGGATTGAACTTCTCCAGCAAGGTGTCGTATTCCTCCAGCTTCGAAAACCACAGCTGGTTGCGCTGATCGACGAAGAGCTTGCGCATCCGGTTCAATTCGAATTGATCCTTGGTGGAGTCGGGAATATAGGCCGGAATGAGATCGGTCTTCCAAAGTGCGAATTCACCCGAGACCGTGGTGAGCCATTCCATGTAGGCGGACAAGGGGCCGTTAATGTCCTTGCGGGCGTTGTCCAAAACCTTGCTTTTGAACAGGCGTTGCGAAAAAAGGTGGGCGGTGATGGCCACGGCCAACCCACCGAGTAGGCCTCCGACCACGCCCCCCACCATCGCGGCGCCCAGGAACACGCTTTCCCCGGATTCCGAAAGGAATCCGTTAAGGAGAGGAAAGCCCATTCTATGACCGCCTTTCATGGGATAGGCCGATTTCAGAAAAGCCGATTTCGGAGAGGTCTCATTATACTTCAAGGCCGAGGCATGATTCCAGGGGGAATCCGAAACTGATAAGGTTCAGGACCAGGAAAGTGGCGTTTTTCGGGTAAATAAGGATGAATCAGCCGACCAGGAGGCTGTACCCCATGGATTCTTCGGAGATTTTCGGCACCCGGACGGTGAAACAGGTGCCGCGGTTTTCCAGGCTTTCCACCTCGATGGTGCCTTTATGTTCCTTGATCAACCCGTAGCTGATGGAGAGGCCCAGGCCCGTCCCTACGCTTTTGGTGCTGAAAAAAGGTTCGAAGATCCGGGAAAGATTCTCTTGCGGGATGCCGACGCCGGAATCCCGCACCGAAGCCAGGACCATGTCATCGCGGACCATGGTGGAGATCTCCAGGACGCGCGGTTCCTTTTCCATGGCGTGGATGGCGTTCATCATCAGGTTAATGAAGACCTGCTTGAGATGGTTGCGGTTGCCGAGGATGCGGGTGTTGCCGGTCTCCAGGTTGAGGCGCACCTCCACGTGGTTGGATATGAGCTGATGCTGGAGCAGAGTGAGCACGTCCTTGACCGTATCGTTCATGGACATGGGCGACAGGGATGTTTCGCGTTTGCCCTGCCGCGAAAAGTCGAGCAGGTTGCGGACGATGTCGCGGATGCGTAGGACTTCCTCCGTGACCAGGTTAAGTTCGTCCTTAAGCATTCCTTTGCCCGTAGGTTTCTTATCCTCGGCCATCAACTGGATCATCTGGATGCGTCCCAACATGATCTGGAGGGGATTATTGATCTCGTGGGCCACACCCCCGGCAAGCTGCCCCAATGCGGCCATTTTACCCGAATGGACGAGCTGCCATTGCAAAGCGGTCAGGTTGCGGTTCGCGGCCAGCAATCCATCGTAGAGTTCGATGTTTTCGGCGACCACGCGGGCCTGGGACGCCACGGCCAACAGCAGGTTCTGCAACAGCGGGATGCGCTGCAGGTCCCCGGTTGAAAGGGGAAGGAGCAGATAGGCGCCGCGATGTTCGGCGGCGGAGCCCTCGGTGATCGCCAAGGAGAGCAGGGCCAGGCCGGCGGATCCCATGGCTTTGGCCACCTGGGGATAGGCGGACTGGAAGAAATCCCCGGCCTCCAGGCGCACCAGTTCCTTATCGGCGGAACGCAAGAGTTTGCGGGTTTCACCCAACTCCAGAAAAGACCCGGAATCCATTCCCCCAGGCGGCGGTTGCATGGCCAGTACCGAATCCGGGCCGACCAGGATCAAGTGGCCCTTTTCCAGCTTCAATTCGCGCGCGATCAGGGTCTGGAATTCGCCGTAGAAGGCGGAAAGATTTCCCTGGATTCCGTTCTGGCCCGGGTCGCGGTTCACGCCCTGCCGCAGGATTTCGCCTTTCAGGGCGTTGATCGAAGTCAGCAGCTTAAGTTCGTTGAGCTTCTCTTCCATCCGCTGCCGATGGAGGCAGTTCATGATGGCGATGGAGGCGTGGCTGGAAAGCACCCAAATCAGGTTGGTGTTTTCCGGCGTCACATCCTCTTGCCTGATAGTGCAGGCGATCCAAATGAAACCATAGTTGTTGTCGTTATCATTGAGGGGGATGACCGCGAAATCGCCGTTGGCGCCGCCGTCCGACGGGCGGTCCTCGAAGCTCGGGATCAGGCAGACCCGCCGTTCGTTCAGGATCCACCGGATGATGCCTTCCTCGAAGTGTTGGTCCAGGATACGCCGGAGCTGGGGGGTGAAGTTGCTGGAGAGCAGCGGGGCGGTGTCGAAGCCGGCCTCCCCGGAACCTGCGAGGCTGCCGCCGACGAAAACGGCGCAGCCGCGCGAAGGCAGGATTTCGCTGAGGAGGAGCAGCAGGTGGTGGAGAATGTCCTTGAGGTTGAGAGAGCTGGAGATAACCCGGCACAGGTCCAGGATCTTTTGCAGCTCGCTCAGCGACGACTTGTATTGATCCTTTTCCAGCCTGGCGCGGTTGAGCGAGGCGCTGGCGGTGCGGATGCGGCGCTTTGCCTGGGAGTCGAGGCGGGAATAGCGTTTGGCGAGGTCGTGGGCGAGACCCGAGAATTCCGGTGATTCGAATTTGAGCTGGGTGACATCCCGGCCTTCCGAAAGCGCGGTCTTCAAGGTCTCCATGTCGTGGAGGAGGCTGTTCATGGCGGGCACCCCATATTCATGCGCCTTCCATCATGAAACTGCTGGCCTTGTCGTATTCGGCATAAAGTCCCGAACGGTAGGTCTCCAGGCTCTCCGACGTCAGGGACAACGACTTCCTGGCCAGTTCCAATACGGGTTCGGGAATCGCTTCGATGCCGCGGGAACCGCTTTTCCCCAGGTTGCAGCGGGCGGAAAGGTAGTCGCCCAGGTAGACCAGCAAAGGCAGTTCCGCATTGCGGGGGCAGAGTTCCGGGTGCTGATGGTACCGGATGGCTTCCACCAGGATCACCGGCAGGTTCCAGCGTTCGGCAAGCCAAGCGCCCACTTCGGCATGGGTCACGCCTAGGATGGCCTCTTCGGCCTGATCGCAGGTGAATCCCTTATCGAAAATCAGGGTCTGGATCTCGGCGAATTCCTTGGGCAGGTATTGGTTGAGCACCACCTTGCCGATGTCATGGAGCAGGCCGGCCACGAAGGCCTCGCCCGCCAGCCGGTAGCAGGTCTCCCGGGCAAGCATGCGCGTGCAGGCGCCGACGGAAACGGAGTGCTGCCAGAACATGCTGGTATCGAAATGCTTATTGTTCTCGCCTTTGAAGGAGTTGAGCACGGATAGGCTCAGCGCCATCTCCTTGACGTTCTCGAATCCCAGCACCACCAGGGCCAGCTTAACGGTGGAAATCTGGCGCGGGAAGGCGTAGAAGGACGAGTTGGCCATCTTCAGGATCTTGGCTGTCAACACCTGGTCGCGCATAATCAGATTGGACAGGGAACTGGCCGAAGTCTTGGGATTGTC
>JBDSIO010000221.1:0-5040 GCA_039917895.1 Fibrobacteria bacterium
CCGTTAAGCAGCGCTTATACTCCATGCGTTCATCGGCTTCATTTATCCTTTTTTGCTTGGCCCTGGTGCTTGGAAACGTTTCCCGAGTCGCAGCCCAAGCCACCATCCGAGCCGACAAGGCGTACGAGGATACGGTCCGGATCCTGATCCTTTCCAATGACAGCGCCAAGGGCAATTGCGGGCCTCCCACGGATCAGGTGGGCATCCGGACCCGGGACTTCGTGCGCAAATCCCTGGAAGGGGTGCCGAACGTGGTGATGCGCGAGTCCAAGAGCACTCGGTGGGAGGACGTCAAGACCGTTTGGCCTGGGAAAATGCCGCATGTGATCGTGCATGTGAATGCGGGCTGGTCCACGGAGAGCGGTGAGTTCGTTCCCCAGATCCTGAACGCGGCGGCGGATTCCGCCATCGGCGTGGTCTCCATCGGCGATGACGCCGCCTCTTTCGCGCAGCGGACCTTCGGGTTCCTGAACGTCAACAATCAGCCGGAGCCCATGGGCGACGCCATGCGTTTCAACACGCCTCAATCTCGGCTCTGGATCGACCTTGATGGATCGGCCGATACCGTTGGGGGCGGTGGGATCATCAGGAATACCACGGGGACCCTCAACACCACCCGGCTCTTCTTCAATCCGGTGCAGCCGTATTCCGACATCGACCCGGCCGGCCGATACCGTTGCCAGGCGGATGCGGACAAGTACGAGGTGGACGTGGCCTTCGCCGACAAGGTGACCTTCATGGGCTACCAGCGGGCTTTCGACGGCGCCGATACGGTAGCCGGGTCCCGGGAGTTGCAGGCAATCGTCTCCTTTCAGGATGACGAACGCCGCGGAGTGGCCCTTTCCTACCAGCCCCAGTTCCTGGCCGACGAAAAGGCCGCCCACCAAATCGATTACGATGCCATCATGTACGCCTCTTTCGCGCATTTCTTCCGGGATCCCGGCCTGGTGTTCACCGACGAGTCCGGCAAGGCACTGGCCCCCGGCGCCGATTGGAGCACTGTAAAAGGCAAGCTTTACCTGAATTATACCGACGATTACGTGCGGGCGAATCTCGGCAAGACCATCATCCTGCGAATCTCCAACGGAGGGGGAACGCCGGCCGACTCCGAGACCATCCTCATAGCGGTCCCGGTGAAGGCCGCCGGCGGAAAGGGCCTATGGCGCGGGGAAATCCCCCTCGCGGAGAGGTCCGCCCTCGCCAGGAACAACGGTACCGCCGAAGTTACCCTCCCGGCCGTGATCGATGCCTCGGTGCTCGCCCATGATGAGAACGGGCTGCCGGACGGCAACACGGCCACCGCCCGGCTGGTCCTGAAAGCTGTTCCCGTTCCTCCCGTTATTGTTCCGCCCGTGATCGTTCCTCCCGTGATTATTCCGCCCGTGGTGGTGGACACCATCCTCGCCGCCTATATGCGGGACCTCGACGGCAATGGCGCCGGAGATCAGGCCTGCTTCCTCTTCACGCGCCCCCTCGACGCGCTGCCCTCCTCGGTCGGGCCGGTCTATTGGAACGCAGTCGCACCCGCCCTAGCCAATAAGCGCCCTCCGCGTCTTTCCTTCCTGCCGGGCACAGGCCAGCGTGGAGTGGCGGCGGACTTCTCCGAGGCGGAATTTCCCGCCGGGCTGACCTCGGTACCCCCAGGCGCCCAGCCCCATGCGGTATTTCCCTCCGAGGGCGTCTTCGGAGGCCAAAAGCCTGCCTTGGCCGATTCCATGGGACCGGTCCTAATTGGTGCAACAATCGCCCTGGGATCCCTAGCCTGGGCGGAATCGGAAAGGGTTCCGGATACGCTCAGGGTGACCTTGAGTGAACCCCTGCGCAACGGCTTTCCTTCCCCGGTTCCTTCCCTGATCCGATTTGGCCGCATGGGCTCGGATGGATGCCGGGACCGCGCGACTTCGGTTCCCGTCGCTCCCGTGGTTTCGGCCGCGGCATCCCCGGATGGCATTCGCTTCGTGCTTATCCTGGATCCCATCGCGCCCAATCCGATATCCGGCGACTGCGCCTATTTGGAGGGGAACGGCGCCGTGCTTGACCTCCCAGGCAATCTCCCCTCGGCCCTGGGCGCACGAATCGAAGGCCCCAAGGCCCCAGTCGGCATCCGGGCCGTTTCCGGGTTCCCGGCCGTCTCGGGGACCAGTGGCTTGGACCCCCTAGGCGGTTCCGGCCCGCTGGAGTGGATTCCGCCCGTGGGGTTCCGCTCCGGTGTTACGTTCGCGGAAACCAGCCTGCCAGCCCCCGGGCAGCCGCCCGCCGGCACGGATGCGTCCCCACGCCAGCCTTTGCCCAGGGACGCGGCTCTAGTGCGGGTTGCCACCACCGGCCGCTATATCGCCCGCGTCTTCATCTTCGACAACCTGGGCGTCTTTGTCAGGACCTTCAGGCAATCCTTCGGATATAAAGGGGAATTGGAAAATACCGCTCGGCGGGATATCCAGGGCTACCTGAGTTTCCTGATCTGGGATCGCCGGGACGCGAGGGGCAGGCGCGCGGGCCAAGGCGTCTACCTCTGGAGGATCGAATTCCTCCAGGAAGACGGGCCTACCTCCACACGATCCCTGCGTACGGGATTGTTACGGTAACCCATTTGGGGTGGGTCTTCAAAATAAGGGCCTTTGGTTAACCCAAATCAGGCATTTTCTCGATCTGAATCCCCGCCCGCATTTCCCCATTCCGGATTAGATTGGCTCTATGCAGCACCAATATCGATCTTCCACTCGGACTCTGCCATTCCGCCATTGCCTGGCCCTCGTTTGCGTGCCGTGGCTGACCGCCCTCCCGGCGGCTGCGGCTCCGCAAGCCCGTATCTATTGGCTAGAGTTCACCGGCTTGCATTCCGCTTTTGCCGACGGTTCCGATGCCCGCACCCTGGTTCCTTTGAACGACGGTCCGGACGGCGTGGCGGTCGATAAGGCCGGCGGAAAGGTTTATTGGACCAATATGGGTTCGGGGGGAAAAGGGAGCTTGCAAAGGGCCGATTTGGACGGCTCCCACGTGGAATACGTGGTGCCCAAGGGTGGGACCAACTTCGGCAAGCAAATGCAAGTGGATGTGGCGCATGGCAAAGCCTACTGGAGCGATCGGGAAGGACTCAAGATCCAACGCTGCAATCTGGATGGAAGCCAGAACGAAGTCCTCATCTCGGGGGTGGATCATCCCGTGGGCATGGCTTTGGATATCGCGAAAGGGTTCTTCTATTTCAGCGAGAAGAACGGCCGCACGTTAAAGCGGGCGCCTATGGCCATGCCGCCCGCCGGGCAAACCGCAGCCAACCGCAAGGACGTGGAAACCCTGATCTCCGGCCTGACCGCGCCCATCGACGTGGCCGTGGATGTTCCCGGGGGCAAAATCTACTGGACCGATCGCGATGAGGGCACGGTGCACCGCGCCGGAATCGAAATTCCCGCGGGGCAGACGGCGGCTACGCGCAAGGATATCGAGACCTTGCTGCGGGGCCTGGACACGCCCATCGGCGTGGCGTTGGACCTGGAGAGCGGAAAATTGTTCACCACGGAATCGGGAACCGGGGCCGTAATCCGATCCAATCTGGACGGGACAGGCAAGCAAGCGGTGATCCCGGCGCGTGCGGGAGCCACCTTGACGGGCATTTGTTTGGTGCCAGCGGAGGGGCTGGCAGTGGCCCTGAGGATTCCTGAGTATCGAAACCAGGGGACCTCGGGGATGCCGCGCTTCGATGCCTTGGGGAAGAGCATGCGCCTCGTCGGCTTCAACCGGGTTATCGCATTTCCAACCGTGTCGGCTGGAGCCGGGCTCCTGGCGCGTTAAATCAGGTTCCGCGATCCGGAAAATCCCAATAGGGCGTACCCTTTTCGCTACCGTTGATAACCAAGTCATCGGAATTGGGCATCCAAGCGATGGCCTTGATTCCATTCATGGGAGTGGTGATGGCCGTTGCGGAAGGTGCCAGCGAACCGATTAATTGAGGGTCAGGACGAATTTCACCTCGGGAAGGTATTTAACGAGGTTTGCAAAAGCTTCCTGACCTTTTCCCCTTGTTACCACTCTTCCGTTCGTTGTCGCAAGCATCCATTCCCCTGATGGTGCGAAGGCTTCTGAACGAGCCAATTCTTTAGGGTAATTCACAAAGCTACGGTGACGGTTCCCGGCTTTGAGGCTTGGCGCCGAACCTTTCGTGGGAGTCGGCATCGCGTCGGCGGACCAAGTCCCCGTGGTAACGTTCAGGTACCAGGATTCATGGAAGGTAGGCATCGAAATGGAGGCGCCATTGACAATGAGGGGCTGCCACACATAGGTGGCTTTCGAATTGTCGTCGGCATTCCAGCGATCGCCGCAGAACATGTACGTCGTTCCCTTCGTACCCGTCACGGACAATACGAAAGTACTTTGGGAATCCCAGGTTTTTTTACCGGCGGGAGCCAGCAGGCCTTTTTTCGTCCAGGGTCCGGCGATCGCCGGAGCCGTCGCGTAATTGTTGTCGTTGCTTCTCCATCCGGTCTTGTCTGAAAACAACCAGTAATAGGTGTCCCCCATCTTGAATACTGTGGGTGACTCCGCACCATTCAGGGCGGCCGGGCCTTTTAGGGTTATTTCAGTCCAACTATGATAGTCGTCGGCCAATTTGTGCGCATAGCCGCTTTCCGTAATGACATAACCGGTGGGGCCATCCTGGAATACGGACATGTCGCTATGAACGATTTTTGAGCCGCTGGAATTGGTGAGGGCACCTTTAAAAGTATAGATGCCGTCGATGGTGGGACTGGTGGCATAGACGCACTCTTTATCCTTCTGGTAAGTGAGATCGGCCGCATGGATGTACATGACATACTCGCCGGTGCTGGCGCATTTCAGGATATGGGGACGTTCACCGACCCGTTTGGGACCCAATTCTCCGCTGGCTTGGACGGGAAGGACTTTCCCGACCCAGATCCAGTTCATCAGATCGGTGGAAGAATACATGGCCATGGCTTTGAAATCATTGGTGCCGCCGGAGAAATGTTCCCCATAGAGATAATATTTTCCATTTTCGAACCAGATTCCGCCTCCATGGGCGTTGAC
>JBDSIO010000222.1:0-12926 GCA_039917895.1 Fibrobacteria bacterium
AACATCCGCGGCGACGTCGGCATCGTGAACAACAACTTCATCGGCAACCTCAGCGCCGGCATCGTCATCCGCAAAGGCAGCCCGCGCATCGCCAACAACATCTTCATGGGCAACCGCTCCTACGGCATCTGGGGCGACGGGCGGCCCGCCATCCAGACCTGGAGCAACGCCTTCTGGCAGAACCGCGAAGACGCGTGCTTTCGCTGCCCGTACGCCGTCCTCGCCGTCGCGCGCACCAACGCCAACAAGGATTCCACCGATCGCTACGGCAACTTCGAAGCCGATCCCCTCTTCATCGGATCGCCGGCCTGGAAGGCGGCGGAGGAGCTGGACATTGAAACCTCGACTCCGGCGCATCTGGTGAAGGATCCTGAATTGGCCCGGCTCGAGGCCGAGGCTACGGCCAAGCGGGAAAAGGAAGACAAGGACGCGAAACCGGAAAAGCCGGACAAGGCCAAAAAGAAAGCGGACAAGAAGAAGAAAAAGTTCGTCCAAGTCGGGAACGGACCTTACCTGCTGTCAAAATACTCCAAGCTCTGGGATGCGGGCCATCCCGGGCACGATTTCCAGGATCGCGACGGCTCCCCCAACGACATCGGCATGCACGGCGGCCCGATGAGCCGGATCGTGACCGACCCCTTCTAAACCGAGAAACCAAGCGACTCTAAAACCCCAACCCGAACCCAAAGTCCCCTGAGCCCGGTGATGACGCGCACTTGCGGATGCGCGAGCTTGCCCGTACAATGGAAGAGCCCGGACCCCTTCCCGTCGAAGGAGTCCCGGCCCGGAGGCCTATGGAAATCAGCGGTTCGAGCTCGTCCGTCCAGGGAATCCAAAAGGCCTTCGCGGACAACGCCGCGCGCGCCAAACGCCTCGCCCAGGAAGACGGCGGCCCCACGTTCGAAAAAGACATGGCGGAATTGCCAAGCGATGAATCCCGCGTGGGTGCAAACGGCAAGGCGATCAAAACCCGGGATCAGATGCTCGGTACTTTGCTGGACATGGTGGGATAAGCATCCGGATCCGACAAGGACCGGACAATTCACAAACCCTTTCGCTTTGCAGGTGACGGAGCGCGCTATCTTAGGTAGGCGTTGTCCCCCCACCACTAGATTCGTTCCTTGTATTCACTTCAGGGTAGGGATTACGGAAAGGATTGTCGGAAGTTCCTTCAGCAACATCTCCATAGGCCACGCCTCGATTTTATCGAATTGCAGCCGTCTCGGACCGCCAAATGCCAAGATCAGGCGGGCCGTTGGATAGTCTCCGGCGAACGATTTCAAGCCCGACAACGAATCGGATGACAGGCGTGATCCGCGTTTCACTTCAATCGCGATCAGCCCCTTTTTTCCGTATAATACGAAATCCACTTCGTAATCGTCGGAAGTACGCCAGTAGAAGACCTTGAAACCCAAATCCAGCGAATCATTCACGGCGACCAGGTTCTGTAAAAGCATGGTTTCCAGCGCGGGCCCCTCCGCCTCCTCCGGAGTATCCAAAGGACCGGCGGGCCTTAGCGTCCGGAATATCCCCACATCGAAGAAATAGAACTTCGGATGCGAAACCATGCGCCGCTTCGAGCGCTTGGTAAATGTGGGAAGCCGGATTCCGATCAATAGATCTTCGAGAATGCCGAAGTATCCCTCGACGGCTTTGCGATCCACTCCACAATCTCTGGCCACGGCGGAAATGCTGAGAACGCAACCCTGCGAAAAGCTGGCCGCCTCGAGAAACCGCGCGAACGCGGCGATGTTCCGGGTCAGACCCTTCTGCCGGACTTCCTCTTCCAAATAGGTGCGGACATAACTTTCCAGATACTTTCCCGGATCCGGCTCGGTCGTAATGGCCGGGAGCAGGCCGTAGCGCAGGGCCCTGGCCAGATCGAAGTCCTCGCCCATCTCCACCGCCGTCAAGGGGTGCATCGCATGGGTAAGCGCTCTGCCTGCCAGGAGATTCGGTCCATGCCGACGAAGCTTTCGGGCGCTCGACCCCGTCAGAATGAACATGAGCTTCCGATTCTCGATCAACCTATGCACCTCATCGAGCAAAGCCGGTACTTTCTGGACTTCATCGATGATAATCGGCTCTTTGAAACGGGCAGGAATGAAGTTTTCCAATCTCTGGGGATTAGCTAATAGGTCATTGAAAAGACCGGCTTCCAGAAGGTCTAGGTAAAGGGCCTTTGGAAACGCCGTCCGGGCCCAGGCGGTTTTACCCGTGCCTCTGGGGCCGAACAGGAAGAAACTTTTCTTTGGTGAGGTAATTAGCAATCTGGAGTACATAACTCCATTTTACATATAAATTTGGAGCTTATGACTCCATTTTGAGTAAAGGTGGGCTTTTTTGATGAATTTCTCAATTCATGCCTCCACGCCATACCCACCCTTTATCGCTAAATCCTCGGGCTTGGAATATCCGGCCACAAAAAAGGCGGAACCCATTTAGGTCCCGCCTTTCCCTCGTGTGGTGTCCGAACCGTTTTTACGCGGCAACGGATACGAAGGTGATTACAGGAAGATCCGTGCCAATCAATCGGGTATTCCGGCACCGTCGCTTAGCCTCGTTTTCCCGGGTTTTTTTGAATGTTTGTGACGACCAAGCGATTCTATAGGTATTTTGCTTGTGTAAAATAAATCCCGCGATGTCGGGATCCCTTACACTGGCGCCGTTTCTTCGCTTTTTCCACTTCATTCACCGGACCCAGCATGACCGACCTGCTCCATCTGGAATTCGCGCAACTCTCCCCCATGCTGGCGAAATTCCTGGCGCGCTACGGATTCAACGAAACCTGCGCGATCACACTCGCGGGCACGGCGGGATCCCGGCGGGTGTACTTCCGCCTGAAGGAAGGCCTGCGCACTTTCATCGTGCTGGTGTCACCGCCCGACGACGCGGACTTCGGCCGCTTTCTGCGCATCACCCAGTTCTACCGGCTGATGAACTTCCCCGTGCCCATGGTCTATTGCATCGACGACGCGGCGCACCAGGTGATCCTGGAGGATCTCGGCGATCGGCGCTTGTACGATCTCGTGAAGGCAGGCGAGCCGCCGCTGGAACTCTACCGCAAGGTGATCCACCAACTGGTCGATTTGCAGACGCGCTGCTACCAGTTCCATCAGGAATGTCCGGACATCCGCTCGCGCCTGTTCGACGAGCACGATCTGCTGTGGGAAACGGACTATTACGCGACGCAATACCTTCAAGGCCACCGCGGCATCGTTTATGGAGAGACGGGCGCCGGGGACAAGGCGCGCCTCTACGGATTGTTCCATGAACTGGCCCGCAAAGTGGACGCGCAACCGAAGTCGATCATGCACCGCGACTTCCAATCGCAGAACCTGATGATCCAGTTCGACGGCACCGTGCGCATCATCGACTATCAGGGAAGCCGGCTCGGATCGGTGTATTACGATCTGGCCTCGCTGCTGCTCGATCCCTATACCATGTTGTCCGACGCCGACATCGACGAACTGCTTCGCTACTATCACGCCAAGTCGCTCAACCCGCTGCCCTATGAGGACATGTTCCGGCAATTCCTCTTGGCGGCCTCGCAGCGCATGATGCAGGCGTTGGGAGCCTACTGTTTCCTGAGCCGCCACAAGGGGCTGCCGCAATTCCAGGCCTATATCGATCCCGGGGAAAAGCGCCTCGCGTGGATACTGGAGCGCCTGGGCTGGGCGGAGCTGAAAACCATCCTGCCCAAGCCCTGAGCAGGCGGGCCCGGTAATCACCCGGCCCCCAATTCAACCGCCCTTAGCGCCTATTTCCGATAGCGCACTTATCCGGTCCGGGTTATTCCCACCCCAGGATGAGGATGCCCCGCGCCGCATCGGCGGAAAGCGGCGCCGTCCAGCGTTCGTCTTGCCGGGTGAAGGCCAGGGGCAGGACCTTTCCATCCAAAGAATGAATCCGGGGACGGTTCGCGCCGTGGGTGGCTACGCTCAACCTTCCCCCGACCAGCATGGGCGCGAGCGTGGCGGCTGGGTGAACCGGACGCGCCGCGACCGCCGCCGCCTTCCCGTCCAGAATGAAAGGCCTGGAGAGGCTCCAGGACGGCTCAGCGGGGACGAACGCATGCGAAGCCGCGTACTTGGCCAGCGCGGCCCGGGACGGAAACAACCGTGCGCGCCAATAGGCCGCGCCAGAAAATCCCGCCAACTTGGCCAGTACCGCTGCCTCCAAGTGGAAAGACCGTTCCGTAACCTTAAGGCTCACCAGCACGTCCTGGAACTCGGGATCCTTGGCGATCTGGATCTCGACCGTATCCCCGGGCTTGAGATCGGGTTTGAAGCCGGGTTGGACGCATGCACCCTCGGCCACGACGCGGAAACGGAACTCGCCCAGCCCGGAAACCGCCTGCCCGGAGGTGGGATAGACGGGAAGGATGGCCCCGTGGCACAAGGTGTCCCGGGCCGGGAGCGTCGCCCCGTGGCGCAGGCGTATCTCGTCGGCCGACAGGGCGCGGTCGATCACGCGCACGAAGTCCAAGGTGCCGTCAAGGTGCCGCGAATCGTAACCGCCGTCGGCCCGGGCGCCCGCGAAAGCGACCGCCACGCTGTCCAAACGGGGCCGCGCACCGGCCCCCAATACGCGCAAAGTGTCCGTGGCTTCCTGCCCGTCGAAGTAGATGCGCATGTCCCGGCCGTCCCATACGCCGGCCATATGCACCCAGGCGTTCCGCTGGATGCAGCGGTCCGTGACGACTTCTTTCCATTCGCGATCGTCATCCTGCCTTGCCATGAAGAACTCCCCGATGCAGCGGGAGGCCGCGGCGCGCGCGCCGTCATCGTACCAGCCCACGTCCGCGCGGGAGTCCTCGTTGCTGGCATAGGCTTCCCGGGGCATGGGCGCATACAGGTAACCGCCGCCGATGCGGATGCCGAATCCCTGGGTGGGGCCGGAATCCCAAGTGGCGGTATTGAGGATATCGGAGATGTAGCGCGTGCCCAGGGGCGCGTATTCGTTCACGCGGAAGCGGGCCTCCACCGTAAAAGGGCCGCGCGGGCTCAGGAATCCGGGGACCCGGACATACCCATGCGTTCCCAGGTCCAAGGCGCCAGGGAAATCCGCCTTGGCATCCGGGAATAGGATCCCTTGGGACAGGGGCGCCGGCTGGGACGCCAGGTGGGAAGTGTCCTGGAAATCCAGGTCCAACAATAGGCCGTCTTCGGCGCGCCCCTCGAAAGCGGCCGCCAAGGCCAAGGCGATAGCCAGGGCAGGCATGGAATGGCGGTAGGACATGGGGCCTCCTGGAACAAAGGTACGGACCAAAAGCGGATATCAGTAATGATAACATCCGGATCGGGATTTGCACCATCGGCACCCTGAAGCGTTACGCCAGCCACTTCCGTTCCCGCTCGGCGATACCGTCCCAGGTGAAGCGCGAGGCCCATTCCCGGGCGTCGGTTCCCAGGCGCCGGCGCAAGTCCCCATCTTCGATCAGCCTTTCCAGGCCGGCGGCCAGGGCGGGCGCATCATCCACGTCCACCATGATCCCGGAGTAACCGTCCTTGATGCTGTCCAGAAAGCCGTCGGCCCGGGTCACCAGCACGGCCTTGCCCGCGGCATTGGCCTCCAGGGCGGCGATGCCCCAGCCTTCGAAACGGGAAGGGCTGCAGAAGAAAAGGCAGGTGCGCAAGAGTTCGCGCTTCTTGGCTTCCGGCACATTGGGGATGAGTTCTATCCGGCCTTGCGGGCTGACTGGCGCATTTTTCCCGGCCAGCGTTTCCACCGCGGCCAGCGCCTTGGGAGAGGCCGCGCCGGCCAGGACCAGGCGTACCCGCGAGGTCAGATCAGGCCGCAGGCTGCGATAGGCCGCCACCAGGCGGTCCAGGCCTTTCATGTAGACGTCGAAGCGCCCCAGGAACAGGATGAAAGGCGGCTCCGCTTCTTCCGGAATCGTCGCCAGCAGCGCCGCATCGAATCCGTTCTGGGTCTGCAGCACCCGCACCCGCGCGTTCATGGACCGGGCGCGCGCGGCCAGCTTGGCATTGGAGGCGATCAGCCGCCGGCAGAAGCGCAGCAGCAGCCATTCCGAAAGCCAGGCCAGGGAACCCATCAGGGAATATTTCTCCTTGGATCCCGCGCCCACATAGTGGTGCGCCACCAGGAAGAAGCGGTTGGGCCGGAGCAGGCCGGCGAGCAAGGGCGCATAGGCGGAGAGGCTGTTGCCGATCCACTCGGCGCGATCGAAGAGAACCCTTAGGTTGGCGGCCAATGTGAAGGCCAGCCGGGACGCCAAGTAGCTGCGCGACCACCCGGGCAAGCCCAGCCCGCGATAGCGGATGCCCTCGCGCACCGATTCCTTGAAGCCGGGATAGCTCCCGGTCCACACCGTGATGTCCTTCCAGGCGGTGCGCTGGCGCTTGAGGATTTCGAAATCGCGCAAGGCCCCGCCACCGGACAGCCAGGGATTGCCGAGGCTATCGTAGGAGTAATACGACAGCCTCGGCAGGGATGCCGACATGCGCGCCTCGGAGGTTGGGGAAGTGGTTGCCGGTGAAGCCGGCGGGGACGTTCCGGGGGGCGTTCCGGGGGACGCTTCGTTCATGGACCGCCATCAAGGCTTGATCTCCCAACGGAAGTCCCGCCCTACGATCCGCCCCGTTGTTTGGGGAGGGACGGGCACCGCGGGCTCCTCGAGCACCAGCACGTCCCGCAGGGCGTCCGGTAAGCCCTCCACGTTCGCCTCGTTGGAGACGAAGGGGCGCAACTCGCGCAGATCGGGCGCGTAACCGAAGCTGTAGCTCTTCGTCTGGTCCATGTAAAAGCGGGCCGCTTCCCACAGGCCCTGGGGCGTCCCGAAATCGTACCAGGCCGCGTCGTGGCTGTAGTTGGCCACGCCGATGGAATGCCCGGCGCGCAACGCCGCGATCCAATACGGTTTGATGTCCTCGCAACCCGGTCTCACGTATTCCAGGAAGGCCCGTTCGTAGATGGCGATGCCGGCGAAGGTGAGCCGCGCCAATTCGGTGCTCGGGGGCGCATAATCCTTAAAGCCATGCACGCCCAGCAACCGGCCATGTTGATCCACGCTCAAGGTATTGTGGGTGGGGCGGAAAATGCCCGCCAGGGTGCCGATGTTGCCCGAGGCCTCGTGCCGGGCCATAAGATCCTTGAGATCGATGGTATGGATCAGGTCGCCGTTGTGCACGAGGAACCGGTCGGTAGTTTGCAGGATGTGCCTTGCATTGTCCAGGCAACCGCCCGTGCCGAGGATCTCGGGCTCGTAGATCACGTTCATGCCCAGGCGGCGCGCGGGCGCTTCCATTTCGGCGTAAAGATGATGGGTGTTGCACAGGATGCGGTTGGGGAACAGCGCTTGGGCGCGGCGGAAATTGATTTCCAGGGCGGTGCGGCCCTGGAAGGTGATGGCGGGCTTGGGCACGCGATCGGTAAGCGGCCTCAGGCGCTTGCCGTATCCGGCGCACAGGAAGAATGCCGACAGGGTACCGGGCATGTTAGGCCTGGGGATTGATGGCGGTGGTTGCCGTGGCCGGACCGGGAAAGGCCGTATCCACCGGACCGCCGATCAGGATTTCGATGGGCAGCTTCTTGAGCTCGTACTCGTAGGGCGGCGCCTTCCAACGGAAACCCGGATAGTCGCGGCGCACCAGATTGATCATCTCCACCGAGGATCGGTAGGGAAGGAAGGTCTTGCGATCGGTAACATGGAACTGCGCGCCGCCGCACAACTGCCCGCGGAACTTATGGAAGGTGGGCTGGAAATAGGCCTCGCGGAAATGCACGCCTGGCAGCCCCAGGGCGTTCAGCTTGGCGGCGAAGTCGCGGCCGTCGGTGATATAGGCGGCGCCGAAGATCTCGAAGGGCTTGGTGGTGCCGCGACCTTCGGACATGTTAGTCGCCTCCAGCAGGCACATGCCGGGATAGACCACGGCGGTATCGACGGTGGGCATGTTCGGAGAAGGAATTACCCAGGGTAGTCCGGTCTCCTCGAAATACATCCGCGGATCCCAGCCCTCCATGTCCAGCACGGTGAGCGCGCACTTGGGAAAGGCTTCGCGCTTGAACTGTTGGGCCAATTGCCCGATGGTTTTGCCGTGGCGCGCCGGAATGGGGTGCAGTCCCACGAAGGAGCGGTATTCCGGATCCAATAAGGGCCCTTCCACCGTCACGCCGTCGATGGGATTGGGCCGCTCCAGCACGACCACGTGGATGCCGGCCTTTTCCGCCGCTTTCATGCACAAGTACATGGTCCAGACGAAGGTGTAATAGCGCGCGCCCACGTCCTGCATGTCGATGAGGATGGCATCCAGACCGGATAGCATTTCCGCCGTCGGCTCGCGGTGTTCGCCGTAAAGGCTGTACACGGGGATGCCCCATTGCGGGTGCTTGAATCCCGCCCATTCGATCATGTTGTCCTGGGTCTGGCCCAGATAACCGTGTTGCGGTCCGAACAAGGCTTTCAGTTGGAAGAGATCGCCGTCATGGGACTTCAAAATATCGCTGGAATGGACCAGGGACGCGGAAACCGAAGCCGGATGCAGGACCGCGCCGATCCGGGCGTTTTTCAGATCGCGCGGCCAGCTTTTACCAAGGCGATCGATGGGAAGGGAGACCCGGATTTTGCTAGTTTTCATCTTACCCAATTCGGTCGGACGGGTGCTGGTTTCTGCATCGCGAATGCATAAATAAAGTAATTCGCCGGGCCGGCTGGGGCTGGAAAAACATCTTTCACCACAGTGCCCCAGGGACTCACCCTCCCTGGGAGAATCGAGGATAAAATGGGATCGCTGAACAAAGCCACTTTGATCGGGAACCTGGGAAAGGATCCGGAAGTCCGGGCCATCCCCTCCGGCGCCAAGGTCGCCAACTTCTCCATCGCAACCACCGAGAGCTACACCGGCAAGGACGGCAACAAGGTCGACAAGACCGAGTGGCACAACATCGTCATGTGGCGCGGCCTGGCCGAAGTCGCGGAGAAGTACCTGCGCAAGGGTTCCCAAGTGTATATCGAAGGGCGCCTGCAGACCCGTTCCTGGGATGACCAGAACGGCCAGAAGCGCTACACCACGGAAATCGTCGCGGACAACATGGTCATGCTGGGACGTCCCACCGGTGGCGGCGGCGGAGCCCAGCGCGAAGGCGGCGACAGCTTCTCGCAGCAACACGAAGCCCCGGCCATGCCCTCCCGCGCTTCGGGCGGCGCTCCGGGTTACGGAGGCGGAGGCGGCTATAGCGCGCCTTCATCCATGCCGCCTCAGGCAGAGGACGATCTCCCCTTCTAAGCGTCCATTCGGCGGGCCCGGAGTACCGGTGCCCGCCTCTCAGTCAGTCAAGGCGTCGAGGTTTCCACCAGCATCGGATGCTCCCTCGCCTGTTCCCCCGCCAGCCAGATTTTCTCCTTCACCCAGTGCGGCACGAGCTTCACCAGGAAACCCACGCGCCGCCGCCAGGTCAGGATTTGCGCCGCATCCCAGGGAAAATGGTCGGCCAAGACCGGGTCCGGCACCCGGTTGCAGGCGTAGTCGAGCAGCAAGATCAGGATCATCAGATCGTCGAGCTGTCCGATCACGGGAATGAAATCCGGGATGATGTCGAAGGGCGAGGCCAACAAGGCGATCATACCGGCCAATACCGCCTTGTCGCGGACGGGGATGCGCGGGTCCTTGGATAGGGCGATTAGGAAGGTCAGGCTTTTGCGAAGGGTTTTAATCATGTTTTTCCGGGCCCGGGTGACAGATGGTTTCAGACGGTTTCAAATGGCTTCCGATGGCTTCAGATACTTCGACATTGTTCCGGAAGTTTCGGAAGGATTCGGAAAGTTCGGGATGGCCCGCTCCAGAGACAAGATAAACGTTTGCTCCCCTCCAGGAAAAGGTTCCCGCGTAAACCGGATTCAAAGCTGAAATCGCCTGGAAATCGCAATTCCTGAAGCCCGTACCCCTCAGCCCACCCGGCGCCACTCCTCCGCTGGGTTATAGTACAATGGGTACGATGGGTACACTGGAAAGCATGACGAATGCGGATTGGCAGGCCGACGGTTCCAGGGTCGCGGGGGGATTGCCGCGGCTGTCCATCATCCTTCCCTGCTTCAACGAGGAACGGAACATCGCGCCCCTCCACCAGGCTCTGTCCCAGGCCTGCCTCGGCGTTCCCCTGGAAATCCTTTTCATCGACGACGGCAGCACCGATGGCACTTGCGAAGAGATCAACCTTTTGGCGGCTCGCCATCCGGCCGTGCGCCTGATCCGGTTCATCCGCAACTCCGGGCACCAGCAGGCCCTGCGCGCCGGCTACCGCGCCGCTCGCGGACAATGGATCGTGACCATGGATTCCGATCTGCAGCATCCGCCCGAAGCCGTGCCGGGCATGCTGGCCAAGGCACAGGAAGGCTACGACGTGGTCCAGATGGTGCGCGCAGGCGCCCAGCCCGGCCTTTTCAAGGACGTACTATCGCGTCTCTTCTATAAGCTCTTCAATGCGGTGTCGGAGGTTCCCATCCCGGCGCAGGCTTCGGACTTCCGTCTCATCAGCCGCCCTGTCTGCGACGTGCTCAATGCCCTGCCGGAACGGAATCTCATCGTAAGGGCCATCCTGCCCTATCTGGGATTCCGCACCGCGACCCTGCCCTTCCAGGTGGCCGAACGCCTGCACGGCAAGGCCAGCTACAGCTTCGCGAAATCGCTCAGCCTCGGTTCGCAGGCGATCTTCAGCTTCAGCGCCGCGCCTTTGAAAGTGGCCATGCGGCTGGGGTTTTTCATTTCCGCGCTGGCTTTCCTCTACGGCATGTATAACGTGGTTTCCAAGTTCATCGGCGGCGACAACGTGCCTGGCTATACGGATTTGATCGCATCCACGCTTTTCCTGGGCGGACTGATTCTCATCTACCTGGGCATCTTGGGGCGCTACATCCTGGTTATCCTGGATCATCTAAAACGGCGCCCGGAATATATCATCGCGCATGAGTCCCAGTCGCAGCCAGCAGATCTTGGACCCCGGTCAGCCAACCCTTACGCGCCTCGTGGCTCCCAAATGCCGGAAGCCCGCCGCGAATGGAAATCCCCTTAACGCCTGACTTTCGAGTCAAGTTAGGCGGGCTGGGTCGGGCAGAATCCGTCAAAAACCGTCGGGGCCTTCCGGCATACCGGTGGGATGGCCGCGGTGATCGATTTCAGTGAGCCGGTCTCTACGCGCGGCCAACCTTTCGCGAAGATGTTGGCCCGGGTATTCATCGGGATGCATGGGTGCCACGTCATCCAGGGTCGCCGTCTTAGGTCCTAATTTGCGATTCTGCATCCAACGGGTAAATACGTTTTCCATATCAAGCTCCGTTCCATTGGACAGGGGTGCGGCGTTTACAGGGTAATCGGGTAAATACCGGCCTTGCTGCTAGGTTAAAATCTCGCTTATTAGATCGGAAAAGCCTAACATTGTTTTCACCCCACTAAATAGGCCTCCAAAAGGTGTTTTCCGCGGATCCAAGGCGCTCTATTGCGGTACAATTGCGCTGTGAACCAACCTTCGCCGCACATCCCGGGACGCCGTTTCGGCCGCCGCGCGCTGGCGTCCTTTTCCCTGCTTGCGATCCTTGGGTTATTGCCGATCCTGCCCGTTATGATCAAGGGCAGCCCTATCCTCAACAATGACATGCTGGTGGCATACTTCTGCTACTTCTGGGACTTCCACCGCAATTGGTCCTGGTCCCATCCTCTGGTTTTTTGGAGCTCGAGCTACCAATGCGGAATGCCCATGCACGCGTATTGGCAATCCGGATACCTGTACCCGGTTACCTGGCTTTTTTTCGGCCCGCTGCCGCCCCACTTCGGCATCTACCTGTTTTATGCCTTCCACTTCTCGCTTGGCATCTTCGGTTTCCTGAAACTGGGGCCGCGCCTGGGCCTGCACCGCACCGCGTCCTGGTGGGCCGGCATCTGCTTCTCCCTGTCCGGCACCATGTTGGCCCGTTACGAGCACGCGACCTTCCTGTCGGGCTGGGCCTGGATTCCCCTGGTGCTCGCCGCGTTCCTGTCGCTGCGCGACACGCCGGGTCCCAGGACTTTCTTCCTCTACGCCGCCGCCGTCGCACTCCAGGCTTTGGGCGGCCATCCCCAGGCTTCCCTCACCACCGCGATCCTGATTGGCGCTTTTACGTGCGCCTTTGCCGCAACCACAGTAACTCCGCTGTTACTTAGGCGGTTGCGATCGCACCCCAAGGCCGGCGCGCAAGCTCCCCGGGCCCCTTCCGCCCCCTCCGGAACGCGCCTGGCCTGGATCCTTGGAGGCCATCTCCTCGCACTGGTCTATTGCGCCCCCATGCTGATCCCGTTCGTACAGATGGTGGGCCAGACCGATCGCTTCGACGGGGTCGCCTGGGAAGGCGGGAAGCCGGGCGAAAACGCCACAGCCGACCAGGCCACTCAAGCGGCCCTCGCCGGGGCAGCGGAGAAACTGGAAGCCGGGGTTTTCGGCTTCGATAAGTTCGCCACCGGCGGGATGCGCCCGATCCACCTGCTCTCCCTGGCCGCGCCGCACGCCCTTGGCAGCCCTTCCAACGCCTCATGGTGGGGTGGAGAGGTATGGGGCGAGGTGTTCGTCTACCTGGGCGGGCTCGGACTGTTCTTCTGCTTCTTCGCTTCGCCCAAGCGTGCGCGATCCGATTTGCGCTGGCTATGGATCCTGGGGGCGGTGGGATTGTGGCTGTCCTTCGGAGCCCATCTCGGGGCTAGCCAGGTTCTGTACCACCTTCCCGTGCTCAACAATTTCCGCAGGCCCGCGCGTTTCCTCATCCTCTTCGCCTTTGCCATGGCGGCGCTATCGGGACACGGCCTGCAACGTTGGCTCGGACATCCCAGGGGCGGAGGGCTAGTGGGCCGGTTCGCGATCGCGGCGTTAGTCCTTGGCGGCGGTTTCGCGTCCCTGCGCTTCCTCCCGGAAATCCTGCATACCTTGCTGGCCGCCCTTCA
>JBDSIO010000223.1:0-12764 GCA_039917895.1 Fibrobacteria bacterium
AGGACCAGGATCACCTTGGGCTGGTTGATGCCGGTGAGATGGATCAGAGCCGGTTCCTGGAAGATGCGCAGGCCGCTCATGATCCAGATGTGCTCGCTGCCGGGTTCTCTGAACACGCCGGAAAAGACGGCGAAGCTGTCCAGCTCCTTTAGATGCGCCTTACGGCGCGCGATCAAACGCTCAGTATGCTTGGGCCCCGCCGAACCGACAGGGAAGACCTGCGAGTATTTGCGGAGCAGAGCCTGGTTGACCGTCACTGACGCGGGCATTTTGAGGGCCTCACCAACCCGAAACGTAGGGGAGAGCCGCGGCCACCTTGTCCACGCCGGAGCCGTCGAGCAGCAGTTCGTTCAACGAGTTCCAGCGGCTGCTCAGGAATTGCGACTTGGGCCCCGCGGGCAGGACGGCAGTCTCTTCGACCGGACCTTTGACCTTGCCGGCCTCGACGTCCACGGTCCATTCGGCCATGGGATTCTTCTCGGCGGCGGCCATCAGGCGGGCGAGGGACTCCTCGCTGGCGGTGAGGCAGGGGATGCCGATGGAAACGCAGTTGCCGAAGAAGATTTCGGCGAAGGACTCTCCCACGATGGCTTTGACCCCCCAGCGCATGATGGCTTGGGGCGCATGCTCGCGCGAGGAACCGCAGCCGAAATTCTTGTTTACGAACAACACCGATGCTCCCTGGAACCGGGCATCGTCGAAGGCATGGGTCTGGCCCTTGGCCTTGAGGCCCAGGCGGTCGTCCTCGAAGGAGTGCTCTCCGAGGCCGTCGAATACCACGCAGCGCAGGAAGCGGGCGGGGATGATGCGGTCGGTGTCGATGTCATTGCCGCGCACGGGAACGGCCCGGCCCTGGACTTTGGCGATGATGGCTTGGGCGGTCATGCGGGCTCCTTAACGGTCCCCTTGGGACCGTCGGCATAGGCGAATACGGTTCTGGCGTCGGCGACCTTGCCCTCGATGGCGGCCGCGGCGGCCATGGCCGGGCTCATGAGCAGGGTGCGCCCCGAAGACGAGCCCTGGCGGCCCTTGAAATTGCGATTGGACGTGGAGGCGCAGATCTGACGACCCTGGAGTTTGTCCGGGTTCATGGCCAGGCACATGGAACAGCCGGGCTCCCGCCATTGAAAGCCCGCGGCCGTGAAGATCGCCGGCAGACCCTTGGATTCGGCCTGGCGCTGCACTTCCATGGAGCCGGGTACGATGAGCGCTTTGACTTTCGGCGACACGCGCCGGCCCTGGACCAGCCGGGCGACCTCTTCGAGGTCGGAAAGGCGGCCGTTGGTGCAGGACCCGATGAAGACCACGTCCACGGGTACGCCCGCGATGGGCTGGCCTTCTTCCAGCGACATGTATTCCAGCGCTTCCCGGATGAGAGGCTGCTCGTCGGAAGGAAAGGAGGCCACGTTTGGAATGGCTTGATTGACCTGCAGGGACTGGGCAGGGGTGATGCCCCAGGTGACGAAGGGCTCCAGGGCCGATCCGTCCAGTTCCGCCAAGTCGTCGTATTCCGCGTCCGCGTCGGAAGCGATGCTTTTCCAGTAAGCCAGGGCCTTGTCCCATTCCGCGCCGGCAGGGGAGTATTTGCGGCCCTTCAAGTAGGCGTATGTCGTCTCATCGGGATTGACGTAGCCGATGCGGGCGCCGCCTTCGATGGACATGTTGCACAGGGTCATCCGCTCTTCCATCGACATGGCGCCGATGACGGGGCCGGCGTACTCATAGGCATAGCCCACGCCGCCGTTCACGCCGAGCTTGTTGATGATGGCGAGGATGACGTCCTTCGCGTACACTCCCGGGCGTAGCTTTCCGGTTACGTTGATCCTGCGCACCTTGAGCTTGGACATGCTCATGGTCTGGGTGGCCAGGATATCGGCCACCTGGCTGGTGCCGATCCCGAAGGCCAGGGAGCCGAATGCCCCGTGGGTGGAGGTATGGCTGTCGCCACAGGCGATGGTCTGGCCGGGCTGGGTCAGGCCCATTTCCGGTCCGATGATGTGCACCACGCCCTGGTTGCCGCTGCCTTCGCCGAAGAAGGTAATGCCGTTGGACTTGGTATTGTCCTCAATGGCGACGAGCATTTCTTCCGCGAGTACGTCCCTCAGGGGGCGCTTGCGCTCCGCGCCTTCGGTGGGGATGATATGGTCGACGGTGGCGAACGTGCGTTGGGGATAACGCACCTTGAGGCCGCGCTGCTTAATCAGGGAAAAGGCCTGGGGCGAAGTTACCTCATGGATGAGATGCAGTCCGATGAACAGCTGGTATTGTCCCGAGGACAACTTTCCAACGGAATGCCTGTCGAAGACCTTGTGGTAGAGGTTTTTTCCCATAATCACGATTCCAATGGTTGATGGAGCTAAACCGGCTCCGGCGATATGCCCGAATATAACAAAATCAGGGGCCTTTTACCCGATCCGGGACCCTGCCAAGTCGGCTCCGCGATGCCCCTGGCACCGACCTGGCGCTCCCCCAACGCAGTTCAGCCTTCGGGGGCCAGGGCTTTGAGGACCATGCCATCCAAGTGTGTTTCCGGATAGAGTCCCTGCATCTTCTCCCGAATGCGGCCGTCGCGGCCGATGAGGAAGGACGTCGGCAAGGCCGTGATGCCTCCGAATTGCTTCATGATCTCTTCGTTACCGATGAGCACGGGATAGTTGATACCGTAGTCCCGGGCGATGGTTTTGACTTTTTTGCCTTCCGGATCGTCCACGTTGATGGATACCACGCGGAATTTCTTGTCGCGATATTTATCGTGGAGCTTGACCAAAGAGGGCATTTCCATCAGGCAGGGCTGGCACCAGGTGGCCCAGAAGACCAACAAGGTGACATTATCGTCCTCGCCGCTCAGGGTAAAGGTTTCCCCCGAGTAGCTTTGGAGGGCCACCGTCGGAACTTTGCCCGTAATAGCACGCTTTTCCTGGCAGGCAAAGAGTAAGATGGAGGCGGACAGCAGGACAAGGGCGGTAAAAAGGCGGTAAACCGGCTCGCGCAATTGGTTTCCTGGTGTGGATTCTGAAATGGATGTGGATTACAATATACACAAAAACGTCAAAAAAAAGACAATTGGGGACAGTCGATTCTGCCCCCAAGAAAGGCATAGCTCCTTTTGTCAGAAAAACTCGGTGAAATCCTCCTAAGAGACGGGGTCGTCAGCCCGGATCAACTGCAAAGCGCCCTGCGCGGACAGGTTGAGAACGGCAAAAGTCTTGGGGAGAATCTCGTGCTCAGCGGCGCCATCGCATCCGTGGACGACATCGTCTGGCAGTTGGCCGCGCAAATCAACACGCAGGTGGTGAACCTCAGCGAGATGGAGTTGCCTTCCGCCATCGTTTCCCTGATCCCGGAGGAAATGGCCATCAAGTACGGCGTGATTCCCGTCCAGAAGGAAGAACGCATCATCCACGTGGTCATAGGCGATCCAAAGAACGTTTTCGTCGTGGATGCGATCAAATTTCTTACCGGCTGCAACGTGCGTGTGTGGATGGCTCCGGAATCCCAGGTAAAAAAGGCCATCGACAAGTATTACATCACCTCCGTCACCACCACCGGTTTCGATGGCATCCTTCAGGACGTCGAGGACAGTACCCTCGAAATAGTGCAGGACAAAGCCGACGACGAGAACGGAGCGGACTACAACGTGATGGAGGCGCCCTTGGTGCGCCTGGTCAACAAGGTGCTGATGGACGCGGTGAAGATCCGCGCCTCGGACATCCATATCGAAACCTATGAAAAGACCGTGCGGGTGCGCTACCGGCTCGACGGCACCCTGATCGAACAGACCACCTTGCCCTACAAGCTGAAGGGGGCGGTGGTTTCCCGTCTCAAGATCATGGCCAATCTCGACATCGCCGAGCGGCGGCTGCCGCAGGACGGCCGCATAAAGCTTACCTACGGGATGAAGAAAATCGATTTGCGCGTGAGCGTGCTTCCCACTATCTACGGCGAAAAGGTGGTTATGCGTATCCTGGATCAGACCAATCTGAACCTGGACATGAGCAAGATGGGTTTCTCCGAGAAGGGCCTGAGGGACTTTTCGGAATCCCTGAACGCGCCTTTCGGGATGATCCTCGTGACCGGCCCGACGGGTTCGGGAAAGTCCACCACCCTGTATTCCGCTCTCTCCTCGGTCAACACGCCGGACACAAACATCATGACCGCGGAAGATCCGGTGGAATACAATCTGGAAGGCATCAACCAGGTGGCTGTGAACGGCGATATCGGCCTGACCTTCGCCGCGGCCCTGAAATCCTTCCTGCGGCAGGATCCGGACATCATCATGGTGGGCGAAATCCGCGATCTGGAGACCGCCCAGATCGCCACCAAGGCGGCTCTCACGGGCCATCTCGTGCTCAGCACGCTGCACACCAATGACGCTCCCAGCACCATCACACGCCTGGCCGACATGGGCATCGAACCGTTCCTGATAGCCACCTCCGTGCGTCTCGTGATTGCCCAGCGCCTGGTGCGCCGCATCTGCAAGGATTGCAAGGTCGAGGAGATTCTTTCCTCCGAAGAACTCCGTCTCCTCGAAATCACGGAGCAGGAGGCCAAGGGCCTGAAGTTCTATAAAGGGGCGGGCTGCACCGTCTGCTCCCAGACGGGATATAAGGGCCGCGTCGCCATCCACCAGGTGCTTCCGGTGACGGATGCCATCCGCAAACTGATCGTCGACCGAGCCACTCCCGACGAAATCGAAAAGGTTTCCATCGCCGAAGGCGTGCACAACCTGCGCATGAACGCTCTGGAGAAGCTGAAAGCCGGGGTCACCACCGCGCAGGAAGTGATCAAGTCTACCAAGATATGATATTATCTAATTTGAGATTCTTGGGAAATGGGCCGCATCCGGCCCCGAATCCACGATCCGGAGCCCTGCCATGGTAAGCATACAGGAATTGTTGAGCAAGATGGTGGAGATGAATGCCTCGGATCTGCACGTTACCGCGAGCAAGCCCCCGCTGTTCCGCGTCCACGGCAACCTTCGGCCGCTGGCGGCGGATCCCCTGAGCCCGGAGGATTGCCTGCGGCTGGCCTACGGTGTGATGAACGAAGGCCAGCGGAAGAACTTCGAGAACAAGAAGGAATATGACTTCTCCTTCGGCGTGGCCAATCTCGCCCGCTTCCGCGCCAATGTGTTCCTCCAGCGGGGTTGCGTGGCGATGGCCATCCGCCTGATTCCCTACGAAATCCAGTCTCTGGAATCCCTCGGCCTGCCGCGCATCTTCTCCGACATGATCGATCGACCCTCCGGCCTGGTCCTCGTCACGGGCCCCACCGGGTCCGGCAAATCGACCACCCTGGCCGCTATGGTGGACAAGCTCAATTCGGAATTGGAAGGCCATATACTCACGGTGGAGGATCCCATCGAATTCGTCCATAAGCACAAGAAGTGCATCGTGAACCAGCGCGAGGTCAAGTCGGATACGGAAACCTTCGCTTCGGCGCTCAGGGTGGCCCTCCGCCAGGATCCGGACGTCGTCCTTATCGGCGAAATGCGCGATCCGGAAACCATGGAAGCCGCCCTGTCGATCGCGGAAACGGGGCATCTGACGCTTGCGACCCTGCATACCAATTCGGCAGCCCAGACCATCAACCGCATCGTGGACGCCTTTCCCGCGGGGGAAAAGTCCCAGATCCGCACCCAGCTCTCCTTCGTGCTGCAAGGCGTGATCAGCCAGGCCCTGTTGCCCAAGATCGGCGGCGGACGCGTGCTGGCCTGGGAGGTCATGGTCATGACCACGGGCATCCGTTCCATGATCCGGGACGACAAGGTGCATCAGATCCAGAGTTCCATCGAATCCGGATCGAAATTCGGCATGAACACCATGAATGCCAAGTTGGTGGAACTGGTCCAGACCCGCAAAGTGGAACGGACCGACGCGCTGTCCCGGTCGCCGGACGCGGAACATTTCGAACGGCTGTTGGCCGCGAACTTCAAGAACGGATAGGTCCCATGTCAAAGTGGATGTACAAAGGCAAGACGACTCAGGGTAAGGAAGTTTCCGGCGAGGTTGAGGCCGCCAGCAAGTCAGACGTGGAAGTGCTGTTGCGCAAGAAGCGCATCCGCGCCATGTCCGTCAAGCGCAAGCCCATGGGCATGAGTTTCAGCTTCGGCGGCACCGTGCCGCTCAAGGTCATGGCCAGGTTCACGCGGCAATTTTCGGCCATGACTTCTGCGGGCCTGCCCCTTATCCAATGCCTGGACATCCTTTCCGAGCAGACCGAACACGAAATCCTCAAGCAGGCCATCATGCAGGTGGCCACCGACATCCAGGGGGGCGGGACTTTGGCCGATTCCCTGTCCAAGCACAAGAAGATATTCTCGGAACTCTATTGCCAGATGATCGCGGCCGGCGAGGCGGGCGGTATCCTCGACACCATTCTCCTGCGCCTGGCGGAATACCAGGAAAAAGCCGATGCTTTGCGGCGCAAAATCAAAGGCGCGATGACCTATCCCGTCATCGTGGCCATCGTCGCGGTGGGCGCGGTCGCCGTCCTCATGATTTTCGTGGTTCCCATTTTCGCCAACATGTTCACCGAAAGCGGCGCCAAGCTTCCGTTGCCCACGCGCATCGTCATGGGCATCAGCGATTTCATCCGCGCCTGGTTTCTCATCATCATAGCTGCCCTGGGTTTCGCGGGATTCTCCCTTTTCCGTTACAACAAGACCGAAAAGGGCAAGCTGAAACTCGATCAGCTTTTGCTGAATTCTCCCGTGCTGGGCGATCTGGAACGGAAGTCCTGTATTTCGCGTTTCACCCGGACCCTGGGAACCCTGCTCAATTCGGGCGTCTCCATCATCGACGCCCTTCAGGTCACGGCCAAGACTTCGGGCAACAAGGTGCTCGAGCTCGGCATCTACAAGACCCTGGAAAGCATTTCCGGCGGCCAGACCATCGCCGATCCCCTCAAGGCGACCGGAGTGTTTCCTCCCATGGTGATCCAGATGATCGCAGTCGGCGAACGCACGGGCGGACTCTCCGAAATGCTGATCAAGATTTCCGATTTCTACGACGATGAAGTGGATGCCGCGGTGGAGGCCCTGACTTCCATGATCGAACCTCTCGTCATCGTGGTGCTGGGATCCATCATCGGCGGCGTGCTGGTCGCCATGTACCTTCCGATGTTCGAGATGGCAGGAAACGTAGGGTGATGGCGATCGCGTGCCTTTGGGGCGCCCGGAAGCCGGACTGACGGGAGCCTTTCCATGATCAGCACCGGTCCCCAAGACGGAAAACGACTCCCGGACATCGAAGGACGCGCGACCTATGGCCAGGATGGCGGTCTGGATATCCTGGCCGTGGTTCTGTCCCGGGTGGCCATGTTCGCGGTCCTGTTCTGGACCGTGCTTGCGTTCGAAATGGAATCCCTGGTCCGCGGCCTGGTCCTGATCTACGGGCTCTCCACCGTCCTTTACCTGGCCACCTGGGTGGCCGCCTACCGTTCCCGCCGCGCCTCTCCGGTCGGCGTCCTCCTCTACTTCCAGTTCCTGGTGGAAGTGCTGGTGGAAGCCGCCATCTTCTATTCCAACGACGGTTATCTCTCCGACTACGGATTGCTTTTCATTCTGACGATCCTGAGCGCCGGTTTCTTTTTCCGTTACGGCGGTTCCCTGGCGATCGCCGGCCTGGCGACGTTGCTGTTCGGCTATGCCGGCGTGCTGCATCTGGGACTCCCCGCCAGGTTCGGGATAAACCTGCCCCTCTTGGTCGTGGAAACCGTGCAGGTCCGGTTCTTCCTCTACGCGACCCTGTTTTCCATGGTGGCCCTGCTTTCCTCCCTGCTTTCGGGACGGCTCTTGGCGGCCAGGCGTGAATTGGAAGGGACACAGCGCGCCAAGGCGCTTTACCAGTTCAGTGCGGAATCGGTGATGAACGATCTTCCCACCGGTCTGCTTTTTTTCGATTCCGAGGGCCGGCTGCAATTGAAAAACCGTCCCAGCGAAGAGTGGTTGGGACGGGTTCTTGAACCTGGATTGGCTGTGGGGCAGGTATTGGGCGGCTTCCTTCCCGACGCCATTTTGGCGGAAATGGAGTCTTTGGGCGTTGGCTTTCCCTATCGGGAACTTGAAGTAGGCTCACTCCAAGGCGCCCCATTGCACATCCAAATCAAAACCTTGATCCGTGATGGGGAATACCTAGGCCGCGTTTTCCTGCTTATCGATTTCACAGAGGAGCGCAGGATGGCCAGGGCCATGCTCCGTTCGGAGAGAATGGCCGCGCTGGGTGCGATGTCGGCCCGGATCGCCCATGAAATCCGCAACCCATTGGCCAGTATCAGCGGCGCTGCGCAAATGCTGCGTGACGCAATGCTGCCTACCGATTCGGATCGTAAACTGATGACCCTGATCGTCGCTGAATCAGCCAGACTCAACCGCATCCTGTCCGGAATGCTCGACTATGCCCGCGACCGGGCGCCTGCCAATCGAGAGGTTTCCATCGCCGGGATTTTCAAAAAAATCGAATTTATGCTGGAAAACGATTCCGGACTCCACATGGAGCTTGTAAATGTCGGTCAATTTATAGAAAATGGGGAAATTCATTTCTTCAGCGATCCGGATATCATAGTCCAGGTGTTGTTGAATGTGGTCCTGAACGCCATCCAGGCCCTGCCTGATGGTCGCGGGAGCGTGAAGCTTTCGGCCAGGACCAAAACCATGGCGGAAGGCGGGATTTTGCTGCTTGAAGTGCAGGACAATGGACGGGGTATGTCGCCTGAAACGGCGGCCAGGGCGTTCGAACCCTTCTTTACCAGCAAACCCAACGGGACAGGTCTTGGATTGCCCACCTGCCTCCATTATGTGCAAGCCTTGGAAGGAAATATTACCTTGAACAGCGTGGAAGCGACGGGAACCACCGTTTCCATCAGCCTGCCCCTGAATCAGACCGGAATCGGATCGAGGAAGAATGGAAATTAAGTTGCGCACCAGCGGTAAATGGAACGTGCTCGATATCAGCGGGCATATCAAGGGCAGCGAAGTATCCCATTTCCGCGCAGCCATCCAGAAGGCGATCTCGGAGAAGAAGCTGCACCTGGTGGCCAACATGCAGGAGGTGGGTTTCATCGACAGTTCCGGCGTTGGCATGCTCATCACCTGCCACCAAGATCTCAAATCCGCTGGCGGTCAATTGGTACTGATGAAGCTTTCCGACGATATTTATGATTTGTTCGAAATGACTTCGATTGATCGCCTCTTCGAAATCGTCGATAATGAAGAGGAACTGGCGTCACGTTGAGTTTATTGAGGATGCCGGATTCCCCTTGTCATTTTTTCCGGAAAAACATTTAAGTTCCGCTCTTCATCATCCGATAATCATGAATAGAGGAAGATGGAATGAAAATCGATAGAATATCCCAAATTTTCGGCATGGACCTGCAGAAGGTGGCCGGAGGCGGGAAAAGCCCGGAAAAGACCGAGAAGACCGCCAAGAGCGATTCCGTGTCCCTATCCAAGAAGGCCAAGGAGCTTTCCTCCTCGTCTACCGAATCCATTCGCCAACATGTGGATGCCATGCCCGACGTGCGCGCCGACAAGGTCCAGGAGGTTAAGGAAAAGATCGCCTCGGGATATTTCAACTCTCCGGACTTCGAAGAAAAGCTTGCCGATCGATTGATGAAGGAGTTCGGCTTTTAATTCCGGCTTAGCCCCAAACATCGATGGTAATCCGGCCTCCGCCGGATTTTTTTTTGCCCGCACCGTTTCAGCCCAATCCATTCCATGCCGGCGACTTCTTGCTTTGGACTCGCCTCGGTCCCTCCCGATGTCTTATAATCGCTACGTCATGTGCATGCTACCCCTGATTTTCCTTGCCGCCGTTGTCTCCGCCGGCGGCAGTTTCGCGGCCACGGCCGAGCCGGCTCCAAAAAAGAGTGCGGCACCTGCGTCCGCTCATTCCGTTCCTTCGGCTCCTTCGGACACCCAGGCCGTGCATGCGGAAGCGAAACCGGCGGATCCTCACGGAGCAGTCCCTGAAGCCGATACCGCGTCCGATTCGTCGCACCCCACACTCAAAGCGGCCCCCAAGGCATCGGTAAAACCGTCCCCGAAAAAACCGGCAGCTTCCGCAGCCGCTTACCACGCGGGCACGGGTATCCACGCTTCCCATGCGGAAGCGAAACCCGTGAAGCCGTCGGATGAAGGCGCGCATCCGCACCCGGCTCCGGCGCTCCATGCAAAAGGTATGCATGCAAATGAGCAAGGCGCGGACGCGGGAGTCGCACATGGGGAAGAACATGGCGCGAGAGCCGCGCCAGCGAATGGGAAGGAACTTCATGCAGTGAAGGGGGATGTACACGAGGATGGGCACGGTGATGCACATGGAGATGCACATGGAGAAGACCATCATCAAGCGGCCGCACAGGCTTCCCACGTCCAGCGCGATTCGGAAATCCCGCATATGGCCGGGAGGCCGGATACAGCTTTCGCCCTGGCCGCCGATTGGGAAAAGGGCACTGCGGAGGTGTTGTCGTATAAGGTCACGCGGACGGGCAAAACCGGCCCCGTGCAGTGCCGCGGCAATCTGGTAACGGAGCGGATGTATCTGATGCCCGATGGGAAAACGGATCGGAAACCTGCGGGAAAAACCTGGGTGGAAATCCTTAACACGGTGCTTTCCGCCTCCGGCGAGGATGGGGGAGCGCCCTTCGCCCTGGAAACCGTGGTCAAGTTTCCGCGCAGAGGGCATATGCAGCTGTTGCGCCAGGATCAATCCTGGCAATCGTGGCCGGGATCCACCCATCGCATCCTCGATTGTCGCTTCTCCCCGCCCCGGCTGCGGGTGGAATCCAGCGGCGGCGAGACTATCCGGGACACCATCATCGGACGCTGGCCCGTGTTTACGGAAGAAATGCTTTTCACTTATCTCCGCTCCCTCCCGCAACACGCCGGTTACCGCGAAGAGGTCTGGTTCCAGGACTGGGGAGCGGAGGGCCGATTCGCGATCCAACCCCAGTTCGCGGTCATTTCCGTGCGCTCCAAAGCTCCGGCCATCCGCGATATGGAAACCTGGTATATCACCGTCGATCGGGATGACGGACGGCGATCCGAGTTCTGGGTTTCCACCTCCGCTCTGCATCCCGTCGTGCTCGCGGTCCTGATGGATCGTTCGATCTGGACCTTGCAGGAAATCATCCGTAAGAAATATTGGACTTGGTGAGCAAGGCCGATTGACGGCCCCGATTCCGTTCACCCTCCTTCACAGCCATCACAGCCATCACAGCCATCACCGACATACACCGTGCTTCACGGACCTTCACCAATTTTCACCTGATTTCACTCCCTCCTTCACGCTTTTGCACATGCCCGTTTTTCCGATCCAGGGTTTCGGCCCTTATTAAGGGCCGGTGGAGGGCCGATTAGGATTCGGCGCGGCGGTTTTGAGCCGGGATCGGTATTGGCATCGCATTTGCATTTCTTTCATTCCGACCCGACGAGGTAGATGTCCGGCGCCCCGCAACTATCCTAGAGGGAGTGGGAGCGGGGTAGAGCCGGACGCCTCGAAGGGTTTATGAACCAGGCCGCCCTTCGTGGAGCGGTCAAGCAATGACCAAAGGAGTCAACGATGTCCAACAAAGGAATCGAAATCACCGAAATCAACGTCCACCCCGTCCGCAACAAGCAAGCGGACAATCCGCTGGAGGCTTTTGTCCGCGTTGTTCTCAATGAGCAATTCGTGATTAACAGCATCCGCGTGGTGAAAGGGAAGTTCGGACTTTTCGTTTCATTCCCACGGGAATACAACAAAAAGGAGGGCAAGGGATACAACTTCTGTTTCCCTATCACCAAATCGCTTCACGAGTACATGTCGGAGAAGATCCTGAGCGAGTACCGAATGGCGGCCGCGGCCTGAATTCCTCCCGGGGCGGTCACGGGGATCCGTTTCCCCTGAGCGCCCTTCACGGCCCCTGGTCCGGTTCCCCCGGGCCTGGGGCCTTTTTCCAGAATCACAACGCAGAAAAAGAATATCAGGAACTATCATGGAAATCACCTCCATTCAAATCGAGACCCATTCCGACAACAATCCCGAAGCCAAGCTGATGGCCACCGCCCAGGTCGTGCTCAACGGCAGCTTATCCTTGCGCGGCATCAAAATCCTGCGTGGTCGCTACGGCCTATTCCTGGCTTTTCCCGGCCTGGCATCCGGCTCACCCTACCGTGCCTTCGAGACCCTTTCCATGCGGTTCCGCAAGGAAATGCAGACCGAAATCCTGCAGGCCTACAAGAACCTGGCCGCCACGCCGCTCCCGCTTTTCGGCTTTTCGGGTAAGGCATAAGGCCGGGTACATGCTATCCGTCATCACGACTTGCGCACTCTCCGGGATCGACGCCTATCCCATCACCATCGAGGTGGACATGAGTCCGGGGTTGCCGGGGTTCTCCATGGTAGGCCTCCCGGATTCCGCGGTCAAGGAGGCGCGGGAGCGCGTCTTCGCGGCCTTGAAGAATTCCGGTTTCTCGATCCCGAGCAAAAAGATCACCATCAACCTCGCCCCTGGCGGCATCCGCAAGGAAGGTACCGGCTTCGACTTGCCCTTGGCGATCGGGATTCTGCTGGCTTCCGGGCAGGTGGAGCCGGTCACCCTGGATCCCTATCTTTTCCTGGGTGAATTGTCGCTGGATGGTTCCATCCGGAACATCCGAGGCGTATTGCCCGCAGCCATCTATGTCAAAGAGAAAGGTTTGGCCGGGCTGGTCATACCCATCGGAAACCTGGATGAAGCCGGCCTGGTGGAGGGCATCGGTATTTTAGGCGCGGCCAACCTGCTTG
>JBDSIO010000224.1:0-25869 GCA_039917895.1 Fibrobacteria bacterium
CCCGCATCCAGGAGCAGATGGTCGGATCCCTGACCGTCCCAGACGTAGGCTGGCCGAACCCCCGGAGACAGCAATCCGGCAAGGTTCCAGCCCGCAGCCCAATCGAAACGTACAAGATACGGTCCATTCCCTTCCCAAATTCGGAAACCCTGAGCTTGGGAAAAGCCTTGGTTTTGTAAAGACCAAAGCCTCTGGGACGATCCCGAATCGGCATCCCATTCCGACCATCCCAGGCCGAAACGATCCCCGTTACCGATGGCCGATCCAGCCGGATTGGCGAAGGCGGAGCTTCCGGTATTCGTGGCGATCCCGTTCGAGAATGGTAAAGCAGAGTCCCAAGCCTGGATGGTGAACGGGATTAGGAGAAAAAAACCCCTAATTCGGAAAAACACGGGTTGCTTTCATTTTTCGAAGAAAAAGATCGTGGCCGACCCAAGGACTTCGTAAATTAGGGGGAAACGAGTTTGTGTGCAGAGTCTTGGAATTTGCCACTATTTTTCTTTCTTTGAAAAAAGAGGAACCAAATTGGATACCGAAAAAGCTGTTAAAATCAAGGGGATCATCGCCGAAGTGGTGGGATTTGATCTCGAAGACATCAATGACGACGATAAGTTCATTGTCGATTACAAGATAACCTACGGTGAACGCAAGGCCTTGCTTGAAAAACTGAACCAGACCTTCTCACGGGAGTTCGGGTTCGACGAGTTTTGCAAAATGGACAAAGTTTCCGATGTCATTGATGCCTATAATGTTGCGGTCGGCCAGTCAGGCTGATTCCCGACTTTTCCTCACCTCCCGGCCTGCTTAGGCCGGTTCTCGCTTCAATTATTTTGACCCCGGAACCCCAGCAGGTTTCTCCAAGTCCCCTGATGCGGGTACTGGGGTGCCCGGAGCGGGTTTTTCCGAGCCGGTGTCGGCGCTTGGAATCGAATCGGTTGCCTGGGAGCCGTATATCGCTTTCAGTCGGAGGAAATCCACGCACTCCAAGGGTTCCAAGCGGCCCGCATAACCGGCTTTGCGCTGGACCGTTGTCGGTCCCGACTCCACCGTGTAGCAGAGTGACTTTTCTCCGCCGCTATCGAATGGTATCTCCAATTTGATGATGCGCAGGCGGTGGCTGGAGTTTTCCGGGAAGAACTCGCAATAATCCATTTTCGTTTTCAGAAAGGTACGGCGCAGTTTTTCGTCGAATAAAAGTTTACCCTCCAAATCCTCCGGGAGGCCGATCGGAAGGGTATTGACCAGACGGAGTTCCAGGCCTTTTCCCTTGCGGACGATCTTCGCCCCCTTGGGGAGCAGCAGATTGCGATGCTCGGGAATGTTCTTGTAAGCCCGGTAGTTACGGGTCTGCACGCCGCACTCCTCTTGGATTTCCTTGCCTGCTTGATTGAAATCGATGTCCTGGCAGATCTCGGGCATGTCCTCGGGAGCGTACACCTTGGGATGATGTGACGCCCCTGGCGAGGAACCGCCGCAGGCGTCGAGTCCGATGGCCGCCACTACGAACAAGGATGCGGACAATGAGGCGGAAAGGAACGCGGAAAAAGATTTGAAACCGGTCAAACGGAGCGTATTACGGTGCATCAGACTGCATCCCGGGGCTGGATGTGGCGAAGAGTAAATGTGTTAGATTGGAAAGATGCCGAAGGGGTCTGGCCGTGTCCGATGACAATCACCGCGCCCTTAAACGTTGGGAGCGGGCCAAACAAATGGCCGTGGTTCGCTCCGATCCTGATTTGACAGGACCGCCGGCCCTGTGCCGTATCAAAGTTGGAGGGGAGGGCCTGGAACGGATACCCGTTTTTGTCGTCGCCATGTTCGCCAAGGACCTGACCTGCGTAAAAGCCGTTCGGGAACCGGTCCCACAAGGCGTGCCGGGCGCATGGTGGCTGGTGCGCGGGGGAATCCGTTGGGAAGAATTCATGGTCGCCATCGTCAGGCACTATACCCTGGGCCTTCCCGTTCCTTATGGGTTCCGCCCAATGCGGAAACTCGGTCCGGAAATCGTATCGCAAATGAGCGGGCTTCCCGCCACAGCGCTGCCGCAGGTGTTCGGCAAATTGCGGGACTCCGGTCTGCTTCCGGCCTTGCCCGCTTTGAGCCGGGAAACCTGTCCTTCGGCCCTGCCCTGGGAAAACCTCCGGGCTTGGTTCCAGGATTTCCCGGGAGAGGAGTAATGGTTCCGGGGGCACCTCCGAACCCGGAAACCGAGGAGGACGCGCAAGAGCCACTGCGTTAGAAACTCCTATCGAAACCAGTCACTCCTCCCGGGGTTTACGGATAATCCACCTCCAGGATATCATACCGGACCAGGCCTTTGGGAGTCTGGACTTGCACTTGTCCGGAGGGAATATTGCCCATCAGTGCCTTGCCCATCGGCGAGTCCATGGATATTCTGCCCTGGACGGGATCTATTTCATCCACGCCGACGATCTGGATGAGCATTTCGGTACCGGAAGGGTTGTCCGATGCGTCGAGACGGCGAAGCCGGATGCGCGCTCCGAAGACGATTTTCCCGGTCTCTCGGGCGCCTTCAACCACCGTGCTCTTGGTGATTTTGTCGTCCAATTGCCGCAGGCGGCGGTCAATCTCGCGCAATTTCCGTTTCCCGTAGATGTATTCGGCATTCTCGGACCGATCACCTTGGGCGGCGGCCGCGGCAACCTCCTCAAGCAGTTTGGGTCGGGTACGGTACCAAAGTTCCTCCCATTCGGCTTTGAGTTTTTCCATGCCGTCCGCGCTGATGGGTCTGGTGTTCATTGGATACCGTTGGTTGGGTTAATCCCACGTGTGTATGGTAGCTTTGCCAGGGGGCCGAGGGCAAGCAGGGAACTTTTAGAAGTAGTTGTGGCAGGGTCGCTTATGAGCGTCATCAATAAATGGAAACCTTCGCCCAGGCCGAGCGAGCCATAGGCAAAAACGCATTTACTGAGGCACCCTAAAGTAAACGGGGAGGTGAAAATTTTAGCTGGTGGCCCCTCGCAGAATTGAACTGCGGACACAAGGATTTTCAGTCCTCTGCTCTACCGACTGAGCTAAAGGGCCATCAGCGGGACAAAATTTAAGCCTAAGCGGAGCCAATGTCAACGATTCCCCACGGTTATTTAGTGCCCTTTTTAACTTCGCCATCCGCCTTGGGAAGTCGGAAGTGGATTAAAGTTCGATCGAGGGTATCCCGGAATTTTATTTCCGTTTGCGCGTGCATGAACAGCGTCAGGCGGACCATGCGCTTGATGTTCTTATCGGACTTGTTCTTGTAATAGAACTCGTCAACGGAGCTGGCTTCCACGACGCCTCCCCGGATCCTGGCCAGACGCATGGTAGGCTTACCCGTATCGTAAAAATCGATCTCCACCCGGTCGGTCAGCACCCGGAGACTGCGGTCCGATGGTTTTCCCCGGAACAGGATTTGCACCATGTAGGATTCAAATTCGCCTTTGTCCTGCCGATCTAAAAGAATCTGCACGACCTGGCTGGAAGGTGCGTCGATAGGCTCGCCAAGTTTGGGTAGAAATGTCCGGAAAGTGCGTTGTCCTGGGGCCTTAGCCTTGTTCGCCGCGACGCCCGGCTTCGCCTCGATACCGGGATGATCATCCGCCGGCGAACAAAGGGCAAAGACCAACAGCAAGGCGGAAAGCCGGACCGCCCTGCGGGGCCAGAGGGTCATTAGGTCCGGTGCCATGGAGCGATTATATACATTTTTAGGTGCGGGGAAGCCAGGAGGGTTCCGCCCGAAACCATCCACAACGGAAACCATGGGCATTGCCATCCAAAACATGTTCGACGGCATCGCCCGCCGCTACGACTTCCTCAACCACTTCTTGAGCGCCGGCCGGGATCGGTCCTGGAGGCGCAAAGCCGCCCGATGCCTGGACGGCGGAATTTCCGCCCGCGTGCTGGACCTCTGCGGAGGCACCGGTGATTTCTGGAAGACCTATGTCGACTGGAAGGAGGCCTCCGGGACGCGACCCTTCGGCGTCATCGCAGACTTCTCGCTGCCGATGCTCTTGGAAGCGCGCCGCAAGTTCGACGCTCCGCCCATAGTCCGCATGGATGCACTCAAGCCGTGTTTCAAACCGGGATCCTTCGACGTGGTGCTTTGCGCCTATGGTATGCGCAACCTGGATTCCGTGGCCGCCGGCATGCATGAAATCCGCGGATTGCTGAAGGCGGGAGGCATGTTCGTCACCCTGGAGTTCTTCCGGCCTTCCACCGCGTTCACGCGCCTTTTCTACAACGGCCTGGCGCCGCTTTCCATTCCGTTTCTCGGCTGGTTCTTCTCTTCGCGCCGCCAGGCTTATGCCTACCTGGTCGATTCCATCCGTAAATTCAAGTCAGCGGATGAATACGGGGATTGCGCCCGCGTCCATGGCTTCAAGGACATCAACGTGATCCCGTGCGACTTCGGGATTTCCCACATCGTCACCGCGGTGAAAGGGTAGGGGAACCGGCATGGAGAGAAGAGGACGCATCGTCATCGGCGTCACCGGCGCTTCCGGAGCCATCTATGCCGATCGCCTGCTGGCCCACTTGCGCGCCCTGGGCCAGGAAACCCACCTCGTACTTACCGACATGGGCAAAAAAGTCTGCGCCTACGAAGGCTTCCCGGAAATCGCCGCCAAGGCAGACAAGGTTTACGACAACAAGGATTTCTTCGCCCCCATCTCCAGCGGATCCTACCTGCATCAGGGGATGGTGGTGTTGCCTTGTTCCATGGGAACGCTGGGAAAAATGGCCCACGGCACCGGCGACAGCTTATTGACCCGCGCCGCCGACGTCTGCCTGAAGGAGAAGCGCAAGCTCATCATTGTGCCGCGCGAAACGCCCATGAGCGCATTGCACCTGGAGAATCAGAAGCTCTTGGCCGACTATGGCGGCGTCATCATCCCCGCCAACCCATCCTTTTACCACCAGCCCGCCACCATCGAGGACCTGGTGGACACGGTGTTGTCCAGGGTTTTGGACCACCTGGGTCTGGATCATGACGTCGGGACGCGTTGGCGGGACCCGAAGTAGTTATTTTCCCACCATGTCCGCCATCCGCCACTATCTGTCTCTGGTCCGCTTCTCCCACACACTGTTCGCCATGCCTTTCGCATTGGCCTCCATGGTCTGGGCCGCGGAAGGCCTCCCCAGCCTGCGCGCCTTCCTGCTCATAGTCCTCTGCATGGTGTCCTGCCGCAACGCCGCCATGGCCTTCAACCGCCTCGTAGACGCGGATATCGATAAGGATAACCCCCGCACCGCTCGCCGCCATCTACCCGCCGGCATCCTCAACCGCGGCCAGGTGACCGGGTTTCTGGTCATCAACGCCGCGGTCTTCGTCGGCGCGGCCTGGTTCGTCAATGGCCTGGCTTTCGCCCTTTCCGTGCCGACCCTGATCGCCGTTTGCGGGTATTCCTTCACCAAGCGTTTCACCTCGCTGTCGCATTTCTTCCTCGGCCTCGCCATCGGCATTTCGCCGGTGGGGGCATGGATCGCGGTACGCGGAGGCTTCGCCTGGGAACCCATCGCGCTGTGCTTGGCGTTGCTGCTTTGGATCGCCGGATTCGATATCATCTATGCCACCCAGGATCATGAATTCGACAGGGGCAAAGGCCTGCATTCGCTGGTCGTGAAGCTGGGCGTCAAGGGAGCATTGCTCGTCGCGAAGCTGTGCCACCTAGTGATGTTCGGGGCCTTGGCTGCGCTTGGCCGGTATGGCGGACTGGGAAAGGGTTATGCGGTATGCCTGGCCGTGGTCGCGGGGTTATTGCTGTATCTGCACCTGTTCCGCCGCAGCGCTTCCCTGGACTCCATGAATCAGGATTTCTTCCTCGCGAACATCGCGGTAAGCCTGATTGTCATGGTTGGGATAAGCATCAGCTTCTTCTGACGAAGGCGGAATGCGAATCCCCCTAGGGGCCGATCCGCCAATCAAGGAACCGGTTTCCAGCCCCGGGTGCGCTTATAGTTGATCCATTTCATGTAGCCTTGGGCGATTACCTTCCACCCGATAAGGCCCATTTCCCCGGCCGCCAGGGCGCGGCCCTTGACGACCGCTCTGCCGGCCTTGACCGCGCGCAGGATGCTGGCCGTATCCTTGGCGCATTCCATTTCGCTCCAGGTCTTTCCGAACTGTTCCAGGGTGTGGGTATCGGAGTTGCCGACCAGGGGGAGCCCAAGGGATTTGGCCGCATCCATGGCCTTGAGGTTGGGATTCCAATAGCGATGATAGAATCCGGAAACCTCAACGGCGTCGAACAAGTGCTTGTGATCCCAGAATTTGTCCCGCAAGGCCACCTCGCTGGGAAAAAAGGGATGGGGCGCTATCACCAGGGATTCCGGAGATCCGGTCCGGGCCAGTTCCGCCTTCACCTTAGCGAGATCGGCGAAGGTGCGTATGCCCTCCGAAGCTTCTTTGGGGAAATTGATGAGGAGGACATGGGTCTTTTCAATGTCCTGCTCGATTCCGGGTATCAGCAGGATTCCCCGCTCCCGGGCGTATTCCTCGGCGGTCCGGCTTTGGAATTGGCTGGTATGCAAAGTGATCGCCAGGGCATCGTAATGTAGTTGGGCTGCCTTGTCCAACAATTCGAAAACGGTATGGTACACATGGTGGTCGAATGGATCGTCCAAGGTGTGCATGTGAAAATCGAATTTAAGGAGGGAAGCGGACTGGTTCTCCGAAAGGGAAGTATTCTCAGGAGGCCGGGAGGGATGCAAGCCTGGTGAATGAGACGAGTTAGGGGAAAGACTCGGATTCAAGCTCATAAGCGCTTGCAAATCTATTTTATAACATGAGTATTGCCAATAACTTAATGAAGGTATAAATTTCCGGCATGAACCTCGCAACCGTCGTGATCGTGGGACGCCCCAACGTGGGCAAGTCCAGTTTTTTCAACCGTGTCCTGGGCCGGAGGGCGGCCGTGGTCGCGAACCGCGAAGGTGTCACCCGCGACCGGCATTATCAGATCGCGGAATGGTCCGGAGTCCATTTTCAAATCGTGGACACGGGCGGCTTCCTGTCCAAGGATCTGGACGCCCTGAATTCCTCGGTACGCGAGCAGATCCTGGTCGCGGTGGAAGAGGCGGATCTGGTCCTGTTCCTGGTCGACGGACGGGTGGGCATCACGGAAATGGACATGGTGTTCGCGCGCCTCATCCAGAAGACGAACCAGCCCACACTGCTGGTGGTCAACAAGGCGGAATCGCGGTCAGTGGCTCTCGAAGCCGCCCAATACTGGTCCTTGGGCCTCGGCGAACCCCTGCCCATCTCGGCCCTGCAAGGCGACAACGTCGCCGATCTGCTGGATGCCGTGATCGCAAAGCTGCCGACCAAGCCCCGCCACATCCCCCGCGAGAACAAGATCCGCGTGGCCATCCTCGGCCGGCCGAACGCCGGCAAGAGCACCATGGTCAATGCCCTGGTGGGCGAAGACCGGGTCATCACCTCCGAGATCGCCGGCACCACCCGCGACGCCATCGACACCGAATTCGAATGGGAAGGCCACAAGATCGTGCTCACCGATACGGCCGGCCTACGGCGCAAGGCCCGCGTGAAGGATGAAGTGGAATACTTCTCCAATATGCGCGCCCTGGAAGCCATTCGCCGTAGCGACGTCTGCGTGCTCCTGGTCGACGCGAAGCGCGGAATGGAAATCCAGGACTATCGCATCTGCTCCCTGATCCAGGAAGTCGGCAAAGGGCTCATCATCACCCTCAACAAGTGGGACGTGATGGAGCCGGACAGCAAGACCTTTGACAAGCTTGTAAAGGCGGTCCGCAACAAGATTCCGGAGTTGGAGGATTATCCCTTCATTTCGACTTCCGCCCTGACCGGCCAGCGGTTGGTACGCGTGCTGGAAGAGATCATCAAAGTGAAAAACAACCTGGGCCGCGTGCTGGGCCGGGACAACGTCATCAAGTATTTTGAAGAGGTGATAGCCAACCATCCCCACCCGGCCACGTCGATGGGGCCCGTGATCATGACCCGCTGCTGCCAAGTGCTCGTGAATCCCCCGGCCCTGGCCATTGAGGTGAGCGCGCCGGAGCGCGTGGGCACCAGCTACGTACGGTACCTGCGCCGACAGGCCTACCAATACTTCAACCTGGATGGCGCGCCCCTGCGCATCTGGTTCCGCAGCCGCTTCAAACTGCGCACCGACGAGGATCTGCAGACCTGGATCAATTTCGGCGAAGTCCCAACCGAACTCAAGGAAGAGTGGATCGCCGAGGAAGCCAATCTCCACCACGTCCAGGCGGAATACTTGGGAGAGGATGGAGAGGAAAACGCCGCTTCCGCCCTTTCCTCCACACCCTCCGTCCCCGCCAAGCCGGCTCCGTCCGTCAAAGTCCCGCCTCTCGGTAAAGCGGTCGAAGCCGCTAAAGATGCCGCCAAGGGTTCTACCAAGGATTCTGCAAAGGACGCGGACAACGAAGACGATGATGATTTCTGGGAAGACGAAATCCACAACAACGAAGACGCGAAATTATGATCGCGTCGCCGGGAATCGCGATCGCCGCGGCTCTCATCGCGGCCTATTTCCTGGGCTCATTGCCCTTCGCCGCCTGGGTGGCGCGTCTGCATGGCGTGGACATCACCAAAGTCGGCAGCGGCAACCCCGGCATGACCAACGTTTGGCGCACCCTGGGCTGGAAACCCGCTCTGCCGGTGGTGTTCCTGGATGCGGGCAAAGGCACCCTGGCAGCCTGGCTGGCCATGCACCTGACCCACTCCATGAACTGGGCCCTGGCGGCGGGTCTGATGGCCGTGCTCGGCCACTCCTTCACCGTGTTCGCCTTTTTCAAAGGTGGCAAAGGCGTTCTCACCGGGTTCGGCGTCTTTCTCTATTTCACCCCGCTGAGCGCCTTGGCGGGTCTGATCGCCTGGAGCGCCGTGGTAGCCAAGACCAGGTATGTCAGCCTCGGATCCATAACCGCCGCCATCGTCATGCCCCTCGGGATCTCCCTGGAGGCGTATTACCGGAAAGACGGAGGGCTCTACCCGGTGCTCTCCGTCGCCATTCTGGTGGGGCTGTTTGTGCTTTACCGTCACCGCGCGAACATTTCGCGCTTGGCGCAGGGGACCGAAAACAAGATAGGGAGCAAAGCCGCATGACCAAGGCGAACTTGAAAAGGCTGGAAGAGGGCAAGCTCTACTATTCCATTTCGGAAGTATGCGCCATGACCGGCCTGGAACAGCACGTGCTCCGCTATTGGGAATCCGAATTCCCCCAGTTGCGCCCGAAGAAGAACCGCTCCGGGAACCGCGCCTACCGCGCCAAGGAAATCAAGATCATCCGGTACATCAAGTACCTTCTCTACGAAGAGATGTACACCATCCCCGGCGCCAAGAAAAAGATGGCCGACGCCAATATGGCCGACTTGGAAGGCCAACTGACCTTGCTGCGCGTGCCCGCTTCGCCGCCTCCGACGAGGCAGGCGATAGGAGCCTTCGCTACTGCCGTCCCTGCTCCTGAAGATACCGAAGACGCTCAAGCCTTTGATACGGCCGCAGCCTATCCGGGCAATGGTCATGGACCCAATGGTTCCGCCGTAGCCGCGGCTCTGAAAGCCGCAGCCCATGACTCGCGGGGTTCGACGGCGGAGCCGGGAACGACAGATGCCGTATCTTCGCATGCCCATGACGGCGGCGAGGCGGCGATGCGCCTTCGTGAGGAGCTCAAGCGGATTAAGCAAGAGCTGCAATCCCTGTTGGCCGCTCTGGTCGCCACCGGGAGAACCTCCCCCTGAACCTGCTTCCCGCCTCCCATCTGGTTTCCACGCATATCCGGGGACAAGGGCACGCCTTGTTTCACATCCGCGAGAACCGCCTGGAACTCCGGCGCCGGTCGGACGAAGACATGCCGGTGGACGGGTCCTGGATCAATAAGACGGGCCTGGTCGCGGAAGGTTTGCCGGCCCAACCCTACATTCATCTTGACATCCGCACCCCCTTTGGCGAATCCGTCGGCGAGAACCAGGTCGAAGCGACCCTGGCTGAAAGTCTGGGGCCCCGTAAAGACCGCTTTCGCTTGGGTGGCTGGCACATCCAGTTCGTGGAAGACACCAACCTGGGCTCGAATCACCGCGTGTTCGCCGACCTGATCGACCAGACCGCCGAAGTTCCGGGCCTGCCGGGAATGGATGCCGGAATCAGCCTGGAAGTCGCCGTCGAAGCCTTGGGTGAATTGCTCTCAGCGGATAAAAGCGAACAGAACTTCCAACTCCTGTATGGTGGCAGCCGTTTCTGTTACTCTTTGCTATTCCTTAATGGTTCACCCTACCATGTGCTTAGGGTCGGCGAAGGCGCCGGAGCCGAATCCGCCGCCAAGCTGCGTCGGCATCGGGATTTCGCTCCCGCTTCCGGCCGCAACCATGGACTCAAAACCTACCTCGCCTCCGGGGATGCGCTCCGGGAGGAAGCGGCGATCCGGGAACTGCAGCCGGAATCCTTCGATTTCGCTTCGTCCGTGGAAAAAGGCAAACCGGGTAAGGACAGGCCCGCCGCCGGTCTTCAGGCGAATTCCGCGGACGCCAACGCCTGGTTGCTCCATTTGGGCTTGGCCCATGCCGCCAGGCAACGCGATTTCGCCGCGCACAACCGCGTCGTCGCGGAACGGCGTCGCGCCAACGGTTCCATCCGCACGCGCTTCCGGTTCTTCCTGGCCATTGCCGCCACCACGCTTTTGTGCGCACTGCTGGCAGGCGCCTACGCGGTGGCGATCCGCGCTTCGCAATCCGAGTTGCTCGCCCTCAAGGCCCAAGCCGCCGTCTTCCAGGCCCAAGTCGACTCCATCCGTGCGCTCAGAATCGAAAAATCCCGGCTAGTGGAAGCGGTTTCTGATTTGCGCCCCTTGTGGCGACCTCCCATGGATTGGAGCGGCGTCTTGGGCGCGATTTCCGCCGCGCTTCCCCGGGAAGCCGGCATCGATGGCCTGTCGGTCAACCGTCAGAGCGACGGAAACCTGGATCTGTCCTTCCGCGCCTGGGTGCGGGATTGGAACCAGGTGCAAGGCATCCAGAAAAAGTTGGAGGCCGGTAAACTGTTAGCCGGCATATCACTTTCCGAACAACGCAAGGATCTCGCCACCGGAGTCGTCATTTTTCACGTCAACGGAAAATTGGAGAGGCCCTGATGGAAAACGGAATCGCAGCGCGGCTCTGGGATGACCGGTTCCGGATCGCGGCCTGGGTGCTTCCCGCGCTGTTGCTGACCGTATTCGCCCATCAGGCGCTTTTGCCCCTGGCGACCAAGTTCCGCGACGCGCGCGCTCAGCTCGCTGCACTCCGCGAGAACACCTATGAACCCGCTTGGCTCGACTCGACGCGTACCGCGCTGAAGCGGGACGTGGCCTCGCTTACGGAGTTCCAAGTGTCACGGGAAAGGGCCTTGAACCGCGATGCGAACATCCAGTCTACCATCGACAGGATCCGGCGCATCGCCCAGGCCTCCGGATTCGAAGTGGTCAAAACCACCCCCATGCTTGCCAAGGCCGACTCCCTTCGCTTGCTCAAGATCCGCATCGAAGGGTTCTCGCGCTATACCGGTCTGCTGGAACTGTTCACCCGGTTGCATCTGGACCACCCCGATTTGTACCCCGAGGAAATGGTGATCCGGCAAGGTGGCGAGCGCGCCGAAGGGCGCCTGGAAGGCCACCTGGTGATCTATACCTACGATCGGCGAAAAGGAACTTTGCAGTGAAGGACAAGCTGCTGCAATGGTGGCCGATCGCTCCCACCCTCGTCATCCTGTACCTGGGAGGCGTTGCATTCCTGGAGAAATATCCGCGCGCATCCACGCGCCGGTCCAATTACGCCGTTGGCACCCGGACCCCGGATTCGTTGCTCGCCTACTTCAGATCGGGTGTTGCCCTTCCCGATACCGGTTCGGCGGTTCCCGATCCCACCGAAAACCCCTTCCGTCCCATCCATCAACCGCACCCCGCGGGCCAGACCGCGAACGCTTCCAGGCTTGAGCCGCCGCCCCGTCGTTATGTCTTGCGCGGTACGGTCGGCAACAACGTCGCCACCATTACCAATGGCGCCGGACAGAAGCAAATCCTGAAGGTCGGGGATCGGATCGACTCCGCGGAAGTGGTCTCCATCGAGGCGAACAAGGTCGTCCTGAAGGATCGCGGCGGCAGGTTCGAGCTCCTGAACCAAAAATGAGCGGCGCCGAATCCGGTTCCGCTCGGCCCCGCGAGGGGATACTATGCGGTTCCGGGCAGTCGGGGGCGGCCTTGCTAACCGTGTTGGTCGTATTGACCGTGCTGGGTATCGCCGTGACGATCCTGATGGATCGTTCGCGAGGCGATATCCGACCCTGGGCCCGTGAATTGGAAAACGCTCAGGCCTTGTATGCGGCCGAATCCGGGATCGCGTTCCAGCTCTACCTTGAAAGGTTTTCGGATTCCACGGAACCCGCCTTCGGCAAAGGGGCGGAAGCCGAAGTAGAGGCCGCGGCGGGGGGCAATCCCGATCCTTTCCTGGGGGGTGCCAAGGCGCTGACCGACACCTTTTCCTACCATCTCGACACTTTGCGCGCCGTACCCGAGGTGAGGGTCGACCGGGCCCGGGCCTACCTGGACATCACCTCGAAAGGCCGCTATCGTAACGCCGAGGCTACGGTAACCGCCAGATTCGGAAAGGCCCTCGACGACAGCGTGTTCGGCCCCGCCCTTACCTTGGACAACGCTGAGCCGCTGGAATCCATTTCAGCCAACCAGGTGATCGGGGCGATACGCATGCGCACGCCGTCACCGGGCATTCCCAACGCTCCCTGGCCTCAGGGATTCACCACCTCCGCCTATACCGCCGCTTTCTCGGACAAGCGCTACGGCGCCTTGGAATCGGCCCTGCAGAAAAAGCTTGGCGAGCAGGGCGGCGAAGGAGGCAACGGGAATTTCACCCGGACGGACCCGCCCGTGTTCGCCAAGGGCGGCGACCTGTTCTTTCCCCTGGGTCGCGTGGAGCTGGTGAATCACGACGACGAACCCTGGGTCCTTAAAGGCCCCGGCCGCATTCTTTGCGACGGAGAAATCCGCCTGAAAGGCCTGATCCGCCTCGAGAACATCCAGTTGCTGTCCGGCAAGGACATCACCTTCGAGGACAGCGTCACCGGCGATGGGATTAGCGCTTTTGCCCGGGGCAGCATCTATTTCCACAATCGCTGCAACCTCGGGATCGAAGCGGTGGCAGGCAAGGACATCGTGCTCCGCGACCGCTGCCAGACCCATTTGGGATCCGTTTTGCTTTCGGTAGGCAACCGCCATCTTACGAAAGGGGCCGATACCGTGAACGCCATCCGCATCGTGAACGAGGCGGTGGCCCGGGGATTCCTGATCGCCGGCGGCGCCAATGGACGAGTGGCTTTGGCCACCCAGGCCAATATCGTCGAAGGCGTGGTGATCGCCGCGGCGGTATGGCTCTCCGGCGAGGTGCGGGGCCCTGTGCTCACGAGCAAGCTGCTGTGCGAAGGCACCAACAAACGCAACTGCTTGGGCACGGGGCGCATCAACCGCAACCTGCTGCCCGCCAATTTCGTACAACCGCTTGAGTTGGGCCCCCAGGATCGCCGGCTCTACGTATTCAAACTGATGGAATGGAAGAGAACATGAGCGTTCAGCGAAGGTTCGCGGCGCTCACTAGCGCGCAGCGTGGATTTACAATCCTGGAAATCGTGGTGGCCCTGACCGTACTGTCCGCCGGGTCCTCGGTGCTCTGGTATGGCCTGCGATCGTCGGCGAAAATGGATCGGCTCAACCGACTGCACCACGCGGCGGTAACGGCGGCCCGATCCGATTTGGAAGCCCTTCGCACCCGGACGAAAACGGGAATCCATGATACCTCCTACCTGGCCATCGGTGCGGGAGCCGATTCCCTGCTGGTGATCCGCCGGGTCATGGACAGCGCCCGCATCGTGAATTCGTTGGAGGAACTCGTGCTGGATGACAAATTGTCCCCCAAGGAATTGCGCAAACCCCTGGAAGTCAGGGTCAGCGTTTTCCGCGCGCCCTCGGAGGTTGCGGCGGAAATGCTGGAAAAGGCGGAGTCGACTGCCGCCGGCTTCGGAAACGAGGACGACGCAGGAGACCCCGGCGGAGGCCCAGGGCGACCGTTAGCGGCCTTGATCCTCAAACTTCCGGAGTACCGATGGTACTGAAGGTGCCGGACGACTCCGGCACCCTGATGATCAGTGCTAAAAGCATCCGCGGCCTTACCCTGGTCGAGCTATTGATTGCCATTTCACTTTCCACCGTGGTGGTGGGTCTGTCCCTGGCTTTGTTCAAAGATGCCGGTTTCGCAGCCCGTCTGGGGGCGGGAAACCGGGATGCCGCCTTTCAGGCCAGGGCCGCTTTCGGGGCCATCAGTGAAAACTTGATGACCGGAAATGGGATTGTGGAATTGGGTCCGGACAAAATCCTGGTCCTTAATCGCGCGAACCGGCGCACGGAATACCGCCTGGAGGATTCGACGCTCCGACTCAATGGAAAGCCGTTCGGATTCAAAGTGGCCGCCTGGACGGTCGAGCCCGAAGGTCCCCAGCGTCCAGAGGGAAACGGATTTTCCGTGGGAACGCCATGGGATTTGGACAGCCTGGATGGAGACAGGGACGGCCGCATACCTTTCGACGAATTGGATCGGGATCGGAGCGGGGCCCTGGATGATGAAGAATGCCGTTTCATCGCCACCGTGAAGCTGAGCTTGAATACCGTATACCGGGGGATTTCCATAGTCCAGACAGCCGTAGTCCATCCTCGGAATCGGGTTCCCGGTGTCGCGGAGAGTGGGGTGGAGAATAATGCGGCTGGCTTCCATGAGGAGGGCGGAATCCCCGAGCCTTGACACCAACAGGCTGGCGGGCGACGAGAGTCAAACGCGCGGATAAACCACCGCGAACGCGGGCGAAACCGCCTTCACCTCCTGATTTTGCTATTTTCCGGGCTCCCGAAACACTCCGCCCCGGGCCTGGTTCCAACTCCTGGACCGGGCGAAGAAGGAAGGATTGACTGCCTTGGAAGAAATGGATTTGAATCCGGTCCTGCTCGAGGAAGTGGGGCGGGACATCTGCATCCGCTGCCGCACATATCCGGTGGCGTCCGAAGGCGATGTTCTCTATTTCGCGGTCCAAAACGTAAATGATGAATTGCTGCGGGAAGCCCTGCAATTGCGATCCGGCCGCGAAGTCGAGTTCCGCAAAGCGGACGGTCCCACCCTCGAATACCAACTGAAGCGCATCAGCGGCAAGGCCGGCTCATTGGAAGAAGGCGGCATCCTATCGGACCTGATCAAGTCCGAGGTGGATTTGAACGACGGTTCCTCCCTGGAGGAAATCAAGAAGAAGAGCCAAAGCGAACCGGTGATCAAGCTGGTCAACAATCTCGTGAACCAGGCCATCCTTGAGGTGGCCACGGACATCCATATCGAGCCGGGGGAGAGCGTCGTCAAGGTCCGCTACCGCAAGGACGGCATGCTCAAGGACAGCATGGAGTTGCCCAAGTGGGTGCAGGCCTCCCTCACTTCACGCATCAAGATCCTTGCGGAACTGGACATCGCCGAAAAACGCCTCCCGCAGGACGGCCGCATCAAGTGGATGCACGAAGGCGAAGCCATCGACATGCGCGTCAGCACCCTGCCCACCCGGGTGGGCGAAAAGGTTGTCATACGCATCCTGAAGGAGATGGAGAACGTCGGCGACATGGAATCCCTGGGCATGTCCCCGGAAGTCAACGCCCTCATGAAGCAACTCATCCACCGGCCACAAGGGATGCTTTTCGTGACCGGGCCCACGGGTTCGGGCAAATCCTCCACCCTGTACGCCTCCTTGCGGGAAATCCTGGAGAAGGACATCAACGTGTCCACCATCGAGGATCCCATCGAATACCGCCTGGAAGGCGCCAACCAGGTGCAGATCAACGAAAAGGCCGGCCTGAACTTCGCCAGCGCGCTGCGCTCCCTGCTGCGCCAGGATCCGGACGTGATCATGGTGGGGGAAATCCGCGATGAAGAGACAGCGGCCATCGCGGTCCAGGCCGCACAGACCGGACATCTCGTCTTCTCCACCTTGCACACCAACGACGCGGTTTCGGCGGTCACGCGACTCCTTGATCTGAAAGTGAAACCATTCTTGATAAGTTCCGCCGTTCTCGGAGTTTTATCACAGCGCCTGGTCCGCAAGCTGTGCAAGTCGTGCCTGGCGATGAAACCTCCCACCCGGGATGAGAAGATGTTCCTTCCCATGCTTCCCGATCTATGCCCGACCGCCGTGGGCTGCCCGGCCTGCAACGGCACGGGATATCGCGGTCGGACGGGGATCTTCGAACTCCTGCAATTCGACGCCCAAATCCGAGAGGCCGTGATCGGCGGGAAGAGCCAGGCGGAAATCCAGAAATCGTCGAATTACAAGTCGTTGGTGGCGGACGGAATGGATAAATTAAAGCAGAGGATCACCAGCGCCGGGGAATTGATCCGGGTAGCGGTAATGGAAGCACAGATATGATCAAAAAAAGCATTATTCTCGCCGCTTTCTACCTGCACATCTCCCTCTCCGCGCAGGAGGATAGCGGTAAACCTTTCATGGAACCGCAGCCAGAAGCGGTCGAAGTCGTGCAACCTCCGCAGCCGATCCCGGATCAGCCACCCCCTCCGGCCGGCATGTTCGCACCGAACGATTTCCCCGGTACTGAAGCCTCGCCCAAGCAACTGGGCGAGCAGGAGCGCGAACTTTTGGACAAGCACAAGGAGAATGCATCCCGAGGCAGGTCGGGCCGCGGCCTCAAGGCTCCCGTGAGTACGAAAACGGCGGCCGGCAAAAACGGCGCCGGCAAGTCCGATGCGGTCATGCTGAACGTCGATTACGTGGATGAGCCCATCCTGGACGTGATCCGCGCGATCGCCACCGCATTCAAGCTAAGCATCATCCCGGACAAGGATGTCGGCGACGTGAAAGTCACGATCCACCTGGAAAACATCCCTGTGCTCGAGGGCCTGGATAAGCTTTGCCGCTCGCACGGATTGGAATTGAGCGCCGACGGAAACGTATACCGCATCCGCAAGACCAAGGAGAATTCCTTCAGCATCCTGGACGTGCGGAACAAACGCATGAACCTGGACTTGCAGAACCGGCCCGTCAAGGATTTCCTCCGAGAATTCGTGGAGAAGACCAAAATCAACATCGTCCCGGGCCAGGACTTGCGCGGTCTGGTCACGGGCCACCTCAAGGACGTGGAACCCATCGACGGCTTCAAGGCCCTGATGGCGGCCAACAATTACGATGTGCGGCTCAAGAACGGCGTGTACTTGGTCGAGAACGGCGACTCTGCGGGCCAGGAGCCCCAGGGATCCCGGCGTGGCCGCAGAAGCACCGGATTCCAGGGCCAAGGACCCGGCGCTTCGGACGTCGATGTCCACGACGGCAAGGTGACTTTATCCCTGAACAACGCCTCCCTCGGAGACGCCATCCGCGAAATCGCCGAACAGGCCGGCCATAATTACACCATCATTGGAGACGTTTCCGGGAACGTCAACGCCCAGCTGAAGGGCGTAACCGTGGATGAGGCGCTTTCGGCGCTCCTGCAGGGCACCCGATACGCGTATATCGAAAAGGAAGGCACGCTCCTGATCGGGGATCGCAATCCGAATACGCCGTCTGGGCAGGCCCTATCGGATGCGGAACTGGTATACCTGAAGTACATCAAGGCCGAGAATATCGAGAAAATCATCCCCAAATCCATCCCGGCCGAAAATATCAAGGTCATCAAGGAACAGAACGCCGTGCTGATCAGCGGAACCGTCGACGACATCAACCTGGTCAAGTCTTTCCTGGAAAAGGTGGATGTGCCGACGCCCCAGGTCCTTATGGAGGTTGTGGTCGTCGAATACAACCGCAGCAATGAATCGGATTTCGGAATCCAGGCCGGCAAGTCCAACGAAGCGGGCGCCAACCTGAATGCCTATGGCAGCATGAGCGGCGTGCGCACCAACTTCAAGCAAGGTTCCTTCGCCGGCGTTATCGGCATCCTGCCACCCAGATTCGATCTAAGCCTCAAGGCGCTCGAATCGAAGAACAAGGCGAAGATCCTTTCGATGCCGAAGATCACCACGCTGAACGGCAACAAGGCCGAACTTAAAGTCAGCCGGACCTCCTATTACCAGGTCAGTTCCGTGACCAAGGACGGTTTCCAGAACAATGACTTCCGCACCATCGATGACGGCATCACCATCGAGCTCACGCCTTGGGTGACCCGGCACGGCGAGGTAAACGTCAATATCAGTCCGAGCATCAAGACCTCGGGTCAGAGCGTCGGAGAAGCCCCGCCGACCATCACCAACCGGGCCATCACCACCAATGTCATGTTGATGGACGGCGAAACCATCGCCTTGGGAGGCCTGATCAATTCCCAGGAGGATAATGGCCGCAGCTTCGTGCCCATCCTCGGCAGCATCCCCCTGGTGGGGTATCTCTTCTCCTGGAGAAAGGCCTTGAACAGGACCACGGAGCTCGTGATCTATGTGACGCCGCATATCCTGAATCCGGAGACCCAGGCCGTGAACCTGCAGGATGAATTCGAGTCCCTGGATCGACGATCCGGTTTCCTGAAAAAATCCGACTTCCTGAAATCCTCGAAACAGGGTCCCGGCCGCAAGGATGCGCCGAATCCGGCTCCTGAATCGTCGTTGAATCCTTCTGCCAAACCGTTGGTAAAACCGTTGGTAAAACCTGTGGTAAAACCGGCGGCATCGGCGAAGGCGAAAGCGGATGCGGGCAAATCAGCCGCCCCCGCCGATACCGGCATCTCGCCTCCCAAGCAGGAACCTCCAAAAGCGAAATGAAGATTCCCGCAAGCGGACGTAATCGGAGCCGGTCCGCCCTCGCGGGCATCGCCAACTTTTTCCGTCAGCTCAGCCTTTTCGATCCTGTTCACGATCCCACCATAGGAGACGGTCCCGTAACCGGAACATCCGGTACGGACAAAGGTTCAAAAGGCCAGTCCGGGGAAGCGAAAATCCCCAGGCCGGCATTCCCGATTGCGGATTCGCCGCCGACCTCCGCCAATCCCAAACCCAGGTTGGAGCCCCTTCTGGCCGGTGCGGCAAACCCATTCTCCAAACCATCCGGAGCGGCAGTAGAATCCGCATCCCCGGGCTTTGCCGATTTGTGCCGAGGTCCCTATGCGCATATCCAGGTCGTCACCCGGAAACGCCTGTGGGAAAGCTGGCGCGTCGCATGGACCCGCCGCAATGAGTCCCTGCGCGTCGATATCCCCCTGATCCTTGAAGTAGCCCCCTTGGAAGTGAAGCACGGGGTCCTCGAATGGGCCGTTTTGGTCACCCGGCAAAGGAGCCGGAGGGATCCCGCCATTAGGCTCCGGCGGGCGGAACTGGAAGCGCTGATCCGGGAACATTTGCGCGCACCGGAAATCCTCCCGGGAAATCCTGGCCCCGGAAAGGCCGCGAAACTGCGGTTGGCCCGCAACCACCTCCGCATCCAGAACCTGGTTCCAGCAGGTATGCACCATCATCTGGACGAGGCCTTCCGGGCCATCAACGCCCGCTACTTCGATAATCGCTTACAGGCCCGTCTAACCTGGTCCGCGCGTTTGGGCGGACTCTCCACGCATTCCGTTTCCCAGGACGGCGACGGAGCCGCCTATCACCTCATCTCCATCAGCCGCGGTTACGACAGCCCCGAAGTCACCTCGGAAATCCTGGGCGGCGTTGTCTACCACGAATGCCTGCATATCGACATTCCGCCGCGCCGCGAAGGCGGCCGTCGCGTGGTTCACGGTCCGGATTTCCGCCGTCGGGAGCGCGAATACGAACATTTCGAAATCTGGAGACGTTGGCATCGGGAAGGTTTGCCCAAGGCTTTGCGCCGGCTGAAGCGAGGCTGAAAATCCGGTTCCAAGCTTTTCACTTCGCCTAGCGCCCGACGAACTATCCGCTCGAGCACACCACTCCGAACTCAGCGACTCCGCTTTTAAAATCCGGCTATCCCTGCTTTCTGATCCGCATCATGCAGCGGTAGATGGGCTTTCCCTGCTTGCGGTACTTCTTCTCGAAATTGGTCATGATACCTTCGGTGGGTTCGGCATCGGGAATCTCCATCTCCAGCCAAGATAGCGACCGGAACAATTGCTGGGCCTCGGCATTGTATTCCTGATGATCGGTGCCCCAGAAGAAAGGCGCATCCGGCAGCGCCACGCGGTAGACCTGTTCCATGAACGGAATGGCCATCAGCCGGTTCTTGTGGTGCTTCTTCTTGGGCCAGGGATCGGGGAAATACATGTGGAAGGCCTTCACGCTTGCGGAGGGGAGGAAGTCACGGAAGAAATAGAAGGCGTCGCCCAGCAGCACACGGGAATGGGGGAGATGAGGCCGTTTCGCCAACCGCCCCGCCGCCAGGTACGCGATTTCAGCTTCCCACTCCAGGCCTACGAACGGGACTTCCGGATGCTTCTCGCAGTACTCCACCAGGAAGCCCCCCTTACCGCAGCCGATCTCGATTTCGATGGGACCGGACTTGCCGAAAAATTCCTCATAGGAAATGGGGGAGAAGACTGGCGCACCATCGGGCGCGAGCATTGGCAATCTTCCGTCCTCCTGTTTTCGCAGGTTCAGGTGAAAATAGGAGGGGAGATCCTTCGACGGCTGGAGGCTGCGGAGGAATTCGTATGAAGGGAGGCCGGGAGGGAGGGACATCGGTTCCAGGGTCTTCCGGGGTAGAGGTCAAAGTGCAAATTTAAAAGTGAAAAGTGCAAAGTGGGAAGAAAAGCCCATGTCGTCAAGCTGTTGACGCATGGATGGGCCAATGCGCATCCTAAATTTGAGATTTGCACTTTTCACTTTTAAATTTGGACTCTCTCTTGGCATCGTTGGCATCGCCTGACGGCCCACCCCTGACAGACCCACCCCCGATTCCTACCTTTCCCCCCATGTCCTATAGCGTCGTAATCGGATTGGAAGTACACGCCCAGCTCTCCACCCGCACCAAGATGTTCTGCGGGTGCAAGGTTGAGTTCGGCGCCGAGCCTAACACCCTGGTCTGTCCCGTGTGCCTTGGTATGCCCGGCACCCTTCCCATGCCCAACGCCAAGGCGGTGGAGTACGCCATCAAGATGGGTCTCGCCTGCGGCAGCCGTATCGACAACCTGGCGATGTGGACCCGTAAGAACTACTTCTATCCCGACTTGCCAAAGGGCTACCAGATCACCCAGCAGGGAGAGAACTCCCTGTACGATCGGCCCATCTGCACCAAAGGCCATCTCGACATCGATCTCGAGGACGGCACGCGCAAGCGGATCGGACTCACCCGCATCCACATGGAAGAGGACGCGGGCAAGCTCATCCACGATCTTACTGTCGTGGACTCGCTCTTCGATGCCAACCGCTGCGGCACCCCGCTGATCGAAATCGTTTCCGATCCTGATCTGCGTTCGCCCCGCGAAGCCTATCTCTACCTGGAAAAGCTGAAACAGATCCTGGAATACCTTGAAATCTGCGATGCCAACATGGAGCGCGGCAACCTGCGCTGCGACGCCAACATCTCCCTTCGCAAGGATGAGAACGCGCCCTTCGGCAACCGTGTTGAACTTAAGAACATGAACTCCTTCCACAACATCGAGAAGGCGCTGGAGTCCGAAATCGAACTCCAGGCCATGTTGCTGGACCGGGGCGAAATCATTCCCAAGCAGACCAAACGCTGGGACGTAGCCCGGGGCGTCACGGTCGCCACCCGCACCAAGGAAGAGGCGCACGACTACCGATACTTCCCCGAGCCTGATCTGGTCCGCATAAACGTAGAGCCTGCCGCCATCGAAGCCATCCGGGCGGTTATGCCCGAGTTGCCGGAAGCACGCCGGAGGCGTTACGTGGAACAATTCGGCATCCCCCCTTACGATGCGGCCGTGCTCACCTCCGACAAGCCCGTCTCGCAATTCTACGAGCGCGTCTGCTCCATCGCGAGCGACAAGAAGGCCGCTTCCAACTGGACAATGGGCGAGGTGTTACGTGTGGTCAAGGAGCAGGCAATCGGCGTTTGGGACCTGAAGTTCACGCCCGAGCATCTCGGTGAACTCGTCAATCTGATCAGCACGGGGACCATTTCAGGCAAAATAGCCAAGTCCGTATTCGAGGATATGCTCGCCGAGGGTAAGTCTCCGGGCCAGATCGTCAAGGAAAAGAACCTGGTAGTCATCAACGACACCGGCGCCATCGAGGGTTTCATCAAAGACATCCTGGAGAAGAACCATGAATCGGTGGCTGCCTACAGGGGCGGCAAGGTCAAGCTGCTCGGCTTCTTTGTCGGCCAAGTCATGAAGGTCAGCGGCGGAAAGGCCAGCCCCGAAACGGTCAACCTAATCCTGAAAAAGCACCTGGACGGATAGGGGATGGGCCACGGTTCACCGCTCCAACTCCGGTACCTGCTTCTGCTCTTGATGCTTTTCTCCATGGCTTCTCAAGCGTCGCAAATCCCGCCAGCCCCAACCTCTGTAGCCGCCGCAACCCATCAGGACACCACCGCGGATACATCCCTCGCAATCAAGCCTAAGTCCAGAACTGATAGCGTGATAGTGGTCAAGCACAGTTTCGAGCATCGGGAGCAAATCATCACCGGAAGCGTGGTAATGACCTGCCTGATGTTGATGATGGTGGCCATGAACAACTACAATCCCAGGTAATGAAAAGGGAAAGATCCGGAATTAAGGACTGGTTTTCGTTGATTTTTCCCTGGGTTTAACTATATTTAGAAGGACCACTAAGCTTCAATTCCGCGGATCAGACTGGACAAATGGTCTGTAAACAAAGACCGGAAACCTGTAAGAAGCCCGGAAACCTGTAAGAAGCCGAGAAGCAAAACGCTTTTCGTTGCTTCGAGCCTGGACATTTGGTTATACTAGGCATTGAAGCGTGCCGATGACGGCAATCTCCCTCCTCGACATCGAGTCTGGCAGGGGGGAGCCTGTGGAAATCCATCAGAGGTTTTCTGATAAGTAAGTAACGGGCCCGCCGGATCGATATCCCTCGGGCTCCCAAGGACACCGCAAACTGGATGACGCGAACGGCACGGAGCCTTCGCATGATTTGCGGCCCCTTACACCATTTGGCCTTAAGCCCTTTAGAGCCTTTTAGCCCTTAGCATCTGTCATAAATCCGCCTATGGAAATGAAATTTCAAATCAACCAAGGGATCTTGAATGCAAGATCGGAATCCCACCGAAATGATCACTAACGATAACCTCGATAGTCGCGACTCCCGCGACCAGCGAGAAGATGAAATCCACGAACCCGAGATTGAGCTCATCGGGGAGCGCGAGGTCGAGGAGGACGATGATGACGATCTCGACGAGGATGACGGCCGCGAACGGGATGGCAATGTCGACGGAAACGTCGAAGGCCAGCCGGAAAAGTCCTTCGATCCCACCCGCCAGTTGAAAAACCTCACCCAGATTTCGCACGAGTCCAACGATAGCCTACGCCGCCGGCGCAAGCGCGCCAAGGTCAGCAAGATCCAAAGCCGAGGCGGCCAGAATGGGAACCAGCAGCATAATAACAATAACGGCGGCGGAGGCGGCGGGGGCCGCGACCATCGCGACAACCGGGATAATCGCGATAACCGGGGCAAACGCAAAGGCGGAAGGGACCGCAACGACAACGGCGATACCGGAATCGACTTCGATCCGCGATCGGAGACCGAGGAATATACCGGATTCATCCAGCTCACGGACGGCGGCCACGCCTTCATGCGGTCTGAAAAAACCAGCTTCACGCCCCAGGACGCCGACATCCTGGTGCCCCGCGAGATAGTTTCCCGCTTCGGCCTGCGCTCGGGCCATAAGATTCACGGCATCGTACGCGGCAAGAAGAACCGCAATCAGAAAGTGGTCACCAACCTGCTCGAAGTGCAGGATCAGCCTTTGGATATCTACCGCCCGTCGCCGATGTTCCATACGCTCACCAGCGTGAATCCCCATGAGAACTACCGGCTGTCTTCGCCTCTGGACAATGACAAATCCATGATTCTGCTGGAACTACTCACGCCCATCGGCAAGGGGCAGCGCGGCCTCATCGTGGCGCCTCCGCGCACGGGCAAGACCATGCTGATGGAGAAAATCGCCAACGGCATCGCCTACAACCATCCCGAAGCCGATGTGATGCTGCTCCTCATCGACGAACGTCCCGAGGAAGTCACGCATCTGACCCGCAAGATCAAGGGCAAGGTGTACGCCTCCTGCCTGGACAAGCCCATCGAGGAGCATATCGCCCTCACCCAGATGGTCATCGACATCGCCCAGCGCAAGGTCGAGTCCGGCAAAGATGTCGTAATCCTGCTCGACTCCATCACCCGCATGAGCCGCGCCTACAACAACCAGTTGAAATCATCGGGACGGACCCTTTCCGGCGGCGTTGACGCCAAGGCCCTGCAGGAACCCAAGAAGTTCTTCGGCGCCGCGCGCAAACTTGAAGAGGGCGGCAGCCTTACCATCATCGCAACCACGCTCGTGCAGACGGGTTCGCAGATGGACGAAGTGATTTTCCAGGAGTTCAAAGGCACGGGCAACATGGAACTGGTGCTTAACCGCCGCCTGGCCGAGAAGCGCATCTATCCCGCCATCGATATCGCCATGTCGGGCACGCGCCGTGAAGAACTCATCATGCCTGCGGAAGTCTTCAAAGCGGCTTCCAAGTTCCGCCGTTACCTTTCCAACATGACCGAAGCGAACCAGATGCCCGCGGCCATCCAGGCCCTTGAGAAGTTCAAGAGCACGATGGACTTCGTAGTGGCGTTCCAATAATGCGCATCGAACTCACGGGAACGCCCGACTTCAAATTCAAGGCCAAGTCCGGCAACGGCTACAGCTTCGACATCGGCGCTTCAAAATCCATCGGCGGCGACGAAAGCGGCTTCCGTCCCATGGAACTCGTGCTCGCCGGCGTGGCCAGCTGCGCCGGCATCGACATCGTGAACATCCTCAAGAAGTCCCGGGTGGAATTCACGGGGATGGACATCGAGGTGAACGGAGAACGTAAGGACGCCACTCCGGCGCCCTTTACGCACATCGAGGTGGTTTACAAGATCCACGGCCCCGGCATCGACCGCGCCAAGGCGGAGCGGGCCGTATCCCTGGCTTTGGAAAAATATTGCTCGGTTTCAGCCTCCCTAGACCAAAACATCAGGGTCGTCGCCAAAACCGTCCTGGATGGATAAAAGGCTTTAATGGCTCCTCGCTCCAGAGTTTGCTTTGGCAAACTCTGGAGCGAGGAGCCATTAACTCAGATACTCCGAAACCAACCACTCGATTGCGCCGTCGGCTTGCCGCACCTGCAGATGGCCATGGCGGTTTACCGCAAGCGGCAGCACCAGGGGAGTTCCCGGTCTATCCCTCAGGCGGTGGACCCGGGTCCAATCGACTTTCCCCTGCCATCGCAGCAAGATCGATTCCGTTTCGTAGTCCACTTCCAGAAGAGCTTCCCGCACCCTCCGGTATATGCCCTCAACCAAGGATTGGCGTTTTTCCACGGCCATGCCGGAATCGGCCAGGCAGGCGCTGGGAGTGCCGCCATCGGCCACCTCGGGCGCGCCGGCCACATTGATCCCAATGCCGACCAAAAGGAAGTCGCCGTGCGACTCCATCAGGATGCCTCCAGCCTTGCCGCCACGCGCAAGCAGGTCATTGGGCCATTTGAGGGTAAGCTCTCCGCGTAACGTCGGGGAGATGTTCGCCGCGGCCTCCTCCCAGAGGTGGATCCCGATCTCTAAGGGAAGCAGGGACAGCCGGCGGGGGGAGAGGTACCGCCGATGGATCCCCATCGTCATGTAGACGTTACCTTCCAGGCTTTGCCAGGGACGGCCGCGGGTGCCCTTCCCTTGCGTCTGGTTATCCGC